>JBAWCX010000663.1:0-7520 GCA_049590495.1 Binatus sp. (SeqCode) | reverse complement strand
CGGCGATCGTCGGTGCCCAGTCGCGGCAGATTGTGTTTACCAGCGGCGGCACCGAGTCGAACAACCTTGCGATCTTCGGCGCGATTACTGCGGCGTCGCGGCGCCGTAAAATTATCTCATCGGAGATTGAGCATTCGTCGATCCTCGCGCCGATTGCGGAACTCGAGCGCCGCGGCTTCGACGTGGTGCGAGTTGCGCCCGACTCTGATGGGCGAATCGATCCCGCGCGCGTGTTGGCCGCGATAGATGGCGAGACCGCGCTCGTCACGCTGGGACTTGCGAACTCCGAAGTCGGGACGATCCAGGATCTCGCGCCGCTCGCATCCGGGTGCGCCGCGAAGGGTGCACTGTTTCATATCGATGCGGCGCAGGCGGTGGGCCGAATTCCGGTCGATGTCGCTGCGCTCGGATGCGATCTGATGACGCTCAGCGGTCACAAACTTGGCGCGCCTGCGGGAATTGGTGCTTTGTACGTTCGCGACTCTGCGCGAATCGCGCCAATTGTTTTTGGCGGGCCGCATGAGAGCGGCATGCGGGCGGGCACGCCAAATTCGTTTGGCGCCGTATCTTTCGGCGCGGCGGCCGAAGCGGCGTTGAATGCAATGCCGGCGGAGTCGGAGCGTATCGGATCCCTCGCCGCGGCGCTGTTCTCGCGGCTGCGCGAGGCGATTCAAGGCCTTCGCCTGAACGGCCCGCTCGTAGGCAGGTTGCCCAACACGCTCAACCTCACGTTTCCCGACGTGCTTGGCGAGAGCATGCTGATTGCGCTCGATCTCGACGGCGTAGAAGTCTCGATGGGCTCGGCGTGCGCAGCAGGAGCCGTCGAGCCGTCGCACGTGTTGCGCGCGATGGGCCGCAGCACGGCGGACGCGCGCAGCTCGCTCAGGATCAGCCTCGGATGGAACAACACTGCGGATGAGATCGACGCCGTCGCGGAAATCATCCCGGCGGTGTGGCGGCGCGTCGCTGATGCCGAACCTCTGTCGGAGGTGAGCGCGCGATGAGGCCGCGAGTGCTGGTTGCGATGTCGGGCGGGGTGGACAGCTCCGTCGCCGCGGCTCTTCTGCGCGAGCAGGGTTACGACGTCGTCGGCGTGGCGATGCGCCTTGCGCCCGAGCCGTCCGCGCCTGTGGCGACTGCGCCGATTGCGAAGCGCCGCGGCACTTGCTGCTCGCATGACGACTTCGAAGATGCGCGCCGGGTGGCCGAGCGCATGGATTTTCCATTTTACGTGATCGATCTGCGCGCGGACTTTGCGGCGCGCGTGGTCGACAACTTCGTCTCCGAATATCTCGGCGGTCGCACGCCGAATCCTTGCGTGATGTGCAATCGCGAGATCAAGTTCGATCGCCTGTGGAGCCGCGCTCGCGCGCTGAATGCCGGCTACGTCGCGACCGGACACTACGCGCGGATAGAGCAGGGCGGTGATGGCCGGTTTCATCTACTGCGCGCGGCCGACGACACGAAGGATCAGTCGTATTTTCTCTTTACGCTCGGGCAGGACGAACTCGCGCGAACGATTTTTCCGCTTGGCGCGATGACCAAGACCGAAGTTCGCGCGCGCGCGCGTGCGTTGGGCCTCGGCACCGCGGATAAGCCCGAGAGCCAGGAGATCTGCTTCGTTCCTGATGGTGATTACGCGAGGTTTGTCGAGCGGCGCAGCGATCGCGCGCAACTACGGCCCGGGTCGATTGTCGACAGCGACGGCAAGCGGCTGGCGGATCACGCGGGCGTGCATCGATTCACGGTCGGCCAGCGGCGTGGGCTCGGAATCGCCAGTGGCGAGCGCCTTTACGTCCGCGAGATTCGCGCCGAGTCGGGCGAGGTCGTGGCCGCGCGGCGCGACGAACTCGATTCCGCCGGCCTGGTCGCGAATCGAGTCAGCCTGGTCGATGAGACCGTTGCGTCAGGCGGCGAGCTGAGCGTTGAGGTGAAGATTCGCTATCGGCATCGCGCGATCCCGGCGACGATGCGCGTCGATTCGGCGCGCCGAGCGGAGATTCGCTTCGCGTCGAGCGGTCCCGCGGTGACGCCGGGACAGGCCTGCGTTTTTTATCGCGGCGACGAAGTGTTGGGCGGCGGTTTTATCGAGCGCGCGATCGCGCAAGAGCAAGCGAACTGACGATGGCAACGCGCTTCGCAATCGCTACGCTCGGATGCAAGGTCAATCAGTACGATTCGGCGATTATCGAATCGCGCCTCAGCGCGCGCGGGATGGAACGCCGCGAGTTCACCGAGCAGGCCGACATCTATATCGTCAACACCTGTACGATTACGGATCGCGCCGACGCCGAGAGCCTGCGAATCGCGCGGCGGGCGCGGCGGCTGAATCCGAAGGCGCGCGTGGTCATGACCGGATGCCTGGCGCAGGCGAGCCCCGATGTGTTGGCGAACGCGCCGGAGGTCGATGCCGTCATCGGACTGGGCAGGCTCGACGACCTCGAGCGCGCAGCGGCTTCGGGAGCCGGCGAGCGCGTGATGGTCACGAATCTGCGCAAAGAGAAGGCGCCGATCGAGCTGGCTGCGGTCACGCTGGACGGTCATACGCGCGCGTTTCTGAAATTGCAGGAGGGCTGCGATCAGTTCTGCACTTTTTGCATCGTGCCATTCTCGCGCGGCACTTCGCGGAGCGTCGAGCCGCGGCGCGTGATGGCGGCGCTGGACGATCTTCATGCGCGCGGCTTCAAGGAAGTCGTTCTCACCGGCGTTCACCTTGGCGGCTACGGCAAGGATCTCGAGCCGCCGGTCGAGCTGGCCGATTTGCTGGAGATGATCGCCGAACGATGCCCGCTCGAGCGCGTGCGGATAAGCTCGCTCGATCCCGAAGAGCTGAGCGATCGGATACTGGAGATAATTTCGGGTAGCGGAAAATTCTGCCCGCATCTGCATCTGCCCTTGCAGTCCGGTGACGACGAAACTCTGACGCGCATGCGGCGCCGCTATGCGCGCGATTATTTTCGCGATCGCGTCGAGCGCGTTTTGCGCGCGTGGCCCGACGCCGCAATTGGCACCGATCTGATCGTGGGCTTTCCGGGCGAGACGGGCGCGCAATTCGAGTCATACTTTAACTTTGTCGAATCGACGCCGCTTGCGTATTTTCACGTGTTTCCGTATTCGGTCAGGGCTGGGACCACGGCGGCGAAGTTTTCCGGGCGGGTTGGGCCGGCTGAGATCAAGCGGCGCGCGGCGCTGATGCGCGAAATGGGCGAACGCAAGCGGGTTGAATTTGCCCGGCGCTTCGTCGGAACAAAACTTAAGGTATTACTTGAAGAGCGTGGGCCGGAGGGCGAACTGCGCGGTTACAGCCGCAACTACGTGCGGGTATCGACGCAAGGACCCGATGAACTGACAAATCGCGAAGTCGAGGTGGAGGCGTCAACCGTTGAAGGCGCGCGACTGGTTGGGGAGATTGTTCGGCCGTGGGCGGACGCAACCGCCCCCGTCAGGACCTCCTGAAAGTCCCGGCACCAAACTCGAGCGCACGCTCGGCTATTCGTTCGCGCGGCCGCCGTTGCTCGAGACCGCGCTGACGCATCCGAGCGCGGCGGTCGGCAGCGACTCGCATTACGAGCGGCTCGAGTTCCTCGGCGACGCGGTGCTCGATCTTGCGATCGCGGACCTGCTGATGCGCAAGTTTCCGACGGCCAAGGAAGGCCCGCTGTCCAAGCAGCGCGCGTCGATCGTGAACGCGCGCACTCTGGCGCTCAAGGCGCAGGCGATTGAATTGAACGAGATGATGCGGCTGGGAAAAGGCGAAGAAAAAAGCGGGGGGCGCGAGAAGACCTCGATTCTTGCCGCTGTGTTCGAGGCGGTGATTGGCGCGATCTATACCGATGGCGGACTCGCGCCGGCGCAGCAGGTGGTCGAGCGGCTGTTCAGCGGCGATATCGGCGGACCGTCCGCCGAGCGGGACTACAAAACCGAGCTGCAGGAAATCGCATACCGGCATTTCCGCACGCAGCCCGTGTACGAATTGATCGCGACCGAGGGCCCGGATCACGCCAAGCGCTTCACGACTCGAATCAAAATCGCAGGCCGCGACTTAGGCGTGGCCGAGGGCGGCAGCAAGAAGCAGAGCGAGCAGGCGGCCGCGCGCCTCGCGCTGGACCGGATCGAAGAGGAGCGCGGTGAGCGCCATGGGTGAGCATCGCGCGGGCTTCGTGGCGGTCGCGGGCCGCACCAATGTCGGCAAATCGACGCTGGTGAACCGGCTGGTCGGCCACAAGGTCGCGATCGTCACGCCGCGTCCGCAGACTACGCGCCGGCGAATCCTCGGGATCCGCAGCGACGCCGACGCGCAGATCCTGCTGATCGACACGCCCGGACTTCACGAGGCGAAGAAGCAACTGAATCAGCGGATGGTGCAGACGGCGCGCCGCGCGATCTCGGAGGGCGAAGTCATTCTGGCCGTGGTGGAAGCGGGCGATCGCCTGAACCCGGGAGATCGCGCGGTGCTGGTCGATATCCGCGCGCTTGGCCGTCCGACGGTGGTTGCGATCAACAAAGTGGATCGAATCCCGCGCACGCAATTGCTGCCGCTGATCGAGGAAATCAACCAGGGATTTCCCGGCGCGGAGATCGTGCCCGTCAGCGCGCTTACCGGCGAAAACGTGGACGAGCTGTTGGCGACGCTGAAACGGCTTCTCCCGGAAAGTCCGGCCCTGATGTCGCCGGACGAATACACCGATCAGACCGAACGGATGATCGCGGAAGAAATCGTGCGCGAGAAAATTTTTCTGAAGATGCGGCAGGAGATTCCATTCTCGACAGCCGTCAAAGTCGAAAAGTTCGAGGACGACGCGGAGCGCAAGCTGAAGCGGATTGGCGCGACCGTGGTCGTCGACCGCGAGTCGCACAAGGGCATGCTGATTGGCGCGGGCGGCCGCACGCTCAAGGAAATCGGCACCGCGGCGCGGCTCGAGCTCGAGGAAATTCTCGGCGCGCACGTGTTTTTGGAAATTGTCGTAAAAGTCGAGCGCGACTGGACGCGCGATCCGCGCAAGCTCGCCGAGTTCGGGCTGTGACGAATCCGCGAAGAGGGCGCGGCGTCGAGGCGCGGCGGATTGAAGCCGAAGGTTTGCCGGCGGTGGTGCTGGTTGGCCGCGCGAATGCGGGCAAGTCCACGCTGTTCAATCGAATCGCAAGAGGCGGGCGCGCGATCACCAGCGCGATTCCCGGCACTACGCGCGACCTGAATTTCGCCCGCGCGAAATACGGCGATCGCGAATTCGTCGTGGTCGATAGCGGCGGCCTGGAGCTCGGCGGGCACGAGCGGATGACGGAACGGATTGTCAGCGAGGCGCTGGCGGCGGTGGGAGTCGCGGACGTGGTCGTTTTCATGCTCGACGGAAGGGGCGGGCTCAGCGAAGCCGACGCCGAGGCGCTCGCGGTGGTGCGCGAAACCGGGTGCCCGCAGTTCATGGCGGTCAATAAGATCGATCGGCCAGGGCAGGAGGCGGAGGCCTCCGAGTTCTACGCGCTGGGCGGCGACGAATTGCTTTTCATCTCGGCGGCGCACGGACGCGGAGTCGACGAGCTGCTCGATCAAGTGGTCGCGCGACTGCCTGAGCGCGAAAGCGCCGCGGCCGCATCGCCAGACTTGAGACTCGCGCTGATTGGCCGGCCCAACGTCGGCAAGTCGTCGCTGTTGAATCGCCTGTCGGGCTTCGAACGCGCGATTGTGGATGATACTCCCGGCACGACGCGCGATCCGGTGGACGTGCGGTTGTCGGCGAATGGCCGCGACGTGCTGCTGATCGACACGGCCGGAATCCGCAGGCCGCCGCGCGTCGAGGGCGAACTGGAGCATCATTCGGTGGGCCGCGCGATCGAAACGATCAGGCGCGCCAACGTCGTGCTGCTGGTGATCGACGCGAGCGAGGGAATCACCGACCAGGACGCGCGACTGGCGCGGCTGGCGGACAGCAGCGATCGCGCAATGGTGATCGTGTGCAACAAATGGGACGTCGCGGCGAAGGCCGGGCGCAAAGTGGCGGCGTTCGTCCGCGACGCGCACGAGCGCTACCCGTTCCTCGAGTATGCGTCGATGGTGTTCACGTCGGCGGTGACGGGCGACGGCGTCGACGGCATTATTCCGGCGGCGACGCAGGCGGGAGATTCGTGGCGCGCGGTGTTCCAGACGTCGAGGCTGAATCGAACGCTGGCTGAGGCGACGGCCGCGATGGATCCGCCACAGGTGGATCGACGGCGATTGAACCTGATGTACGTGACGCAGGTCGGCAACGCGCCGCCGCGCTTGCGATTTTTCACCAACGTCGAACGGGGCATCCCGGCTCATTACGTGCGGTTCCTCGAAACGCGATTTCGAAAATCGCTGGCGCTCGTGGGCACTCCGTTGCGCCTCGACTTTCGGCGCACCGGACGCTCGTGGGTGCAAGGTAGTCCGCCGGCGCGGCCGCGCGGCAAGCCTCGCAACAGGCCGGCGCCGCGAATCAAACCAGCGCGCGCGTAAGGCAGGCGCTTGTGGAGCGCTGAGCGCGACGGCATTTCGTATGCCGCGCGGCGTCCGCTATATTTCAATATACAGTGATCCTGATTTTAGATTTCGGCAGCCAGTACACGCAGCTAATCGCGCGCCGCGTGCGCGAGGCCAACGTGTATTGCGAAATCCATCCGTTCAACTTCGCGCCGGAGAAAATTCGCGCGCTGAATCCGCGCGGGATAATTCTTTCGGGCGGGCCGGCCAGCCTGTACGAGGAGAATGCGCCGGATATCGCCGACGAGGTGCTCAATCTCGGCTGCCCGGTGCTCGGAATCTGCTACGGGCTGTATGTGATCGCGCAACACATGGGCGCGCGCAGCTTGGGCTCGCGACAGCGCGAGTACGGACCCGCGACTCTCGTGATAGACGGCGACGACGTGCTGTTCGAAGGGCTGAGCGGGCGGGAGCATCGCGTGTGGATGAGTCATGGCGACAGGGTCGAGGCGATTCCCGGCGCGTTGTGCGCGATCGCGCATAGCGACAACTCGCCTTATGCGGCGTTCAAGACGCGCGACGGGCGCATCCGCGGTATCCAGTTTCATCCGGAGGTCGTGCACACGCCGTGCGGTCCGCAAGTCCTGCGCAACTTCGTGCTGAAAATCTGCGGCGAGCGCGGCGATTGGACGATGGCGAATTTCGTCGAGACGAAGCTCGCGGAGATTCGCAGGCAGGTCGGGCCGACCGACAAGGTCCTGATGGGACTCTCGGGCGGCGTCGATTCCTCCGTGGCGGCCGCGCTGATACATCGCGCGATCGGCTCACGGCTGCATTGCGTGTTCGTCGATACCGGACTGCTGCGCGCGGGCGAGCGCGAGCGGATGGAGAATACGTTCGCGGGCCAGCTCGGGATCGATCTCAAGGTGACGGATGCGTCCGAGCTTTTCCTGTCGCGGCTGGCTGGCGTGGTGGATCCCGAGCATATGCGGCGCATCATCGGGCATACGTTCATCGACGTGTTCGAATCCGAGGAAATCGTGCGCGGCGCGAAATTTCTCGGCCAGGGAACGTTATACCCGGA
>JBAWCX010000662.1:0-14428 GCA_049590495.1 Binatus sp. (SeqCode) | reverse complement strand
AAGTATTTGACCGGACGCTACGGCTTCGACCTGAGGCCGTTTGTCGATTTCGTCCGCGCCCGCTTCTCGCCGCGCAGTTACCTGGGCCTTCATCTGACCGTTGGATTGCTCGCGCTGGCGGCGCTGGCGTGGCTGTTCGGCGGAATCGTCGATCTAATCTCGGACCAGGGTCAGTTCGGCGGACTGGACCGGACCGTGACGCTGATGGTCGCCGCTCAGCGCACGCCGGGGCTCGACTCTGCCGTGGGCGTGGTCGCGACGCTCGCCAATCCGATTTGGCTCGCGTTCATCGTCGCGGTTGGAGCGCTCACCTATGCGCGCCGCCGCGAGGCGAGCCTGTCAATCGCGTCCCTGCTGTTTCTAGGCGCCGCCTATGCGCTCGCATATGGCCTGCAGGCGATGTTCGCGAAGCACGCCGCCCATCAGCCCGAGTTGGTGTTGGTTAACGGTTTCGCGGGATTCCCCAGCGCCGCGCTGACTGCGTCCACCGCAGCGTATGGGGTCGTCAGCTACATGCTCGTGGCCGGGACCGGGAGCTGGCGTCTGCAGACCCTAAGTGTCGTAGGCGCGTTCTATATCATCGCGCTGATCGGACTGGCTGGTATCTATTCGGGCCTGGCGCTTAGCGCGGTCGTCGGTGGATTCGCACTGGGTGGATGCTGGCTGGCGATCTGCGTCACCGGCAGCCGTACCTACAATCGATTGCGTGATGCGAGTCTCGGAAGTCCCTCGATGACCTGATCCGCGCGGCACCAATTCCAATAGCCATTTTTTGGTCATCGCGATCCTTGAGTGCCAATACCTTGACTCTCTTTCCGTGCTATCGGGCCGGCTGACTATCGCCTGCGCTTTGCTTTGAAGCCAATCCTGAGCTTCTGATCAGCCGACTCTGCTTTCTCCGATTCATTCGAACGATTGTATTCCGCAAAAACTTCAATGGTACGGAACTTGCGTTTACCGGGGCTGGCGGACTCGCGCTGCCCAGGAAGTTTTTCCTTCTGCGGCGCGACGTCCGTCCAAAGGGGAACCAAGTGAAGATGCGAAGGGAGCGAGACGCTCAAGCTGAGACAAACTCAGCGATGTCCACCAATCTGCGTCAGTTGCTACCGCCGATATCAACTCGAAGTCTACACCAGGGCCCGGAATTCGAGCGCTACATGGCGGCGGCGTCCAGCCTGATACTCATGGTCGTTCTGATCGTTGGCGCCGCCGGATATGCGAGTATCCGCGGGATTTTCCGGACCGCCTCCGCGGCTGCGAGCATGCCGCGCACTGCGGACGGCAATCGCGAAGCTGATCCGGGTAGGCTCGTAACGAACAGCGCCGTCGCGCTCGGCCTGATCGGATTGCTTTCAGTCGTAGTTGCGACAAATCCGTCTCGGATCAAAGACGCGGGCGCATCGACGGGCTGCGACGGGCATAGACACATCTACCATTCAACAGTCCGCAAATTCTGCCCAGCCACCGAAGCGTGGCCCGTACTCCACTATGCGTCTTTCGAGCCGCGGCCTCCGATGCGGCACCTGACCGATTCGAGCACCCGCGCCGCCAGCAGCCCCAGGCATCCAATAGATAGAACGTAAAAACAGTTATGCCGAGTAGTCAATCCACTATGCCGCGAAATGCGTCGAGCTTCATCAAATGCCAGTAACCAAGGAAGTGAGTTTCATGTCGTCAACAAAAAAGGGCACGATGATGCTCAAATACATAGTCAGTAGAATCTCAGTTGCGGCGTTAGTAGTAATCGTCGGTATGGCCGGATCGGCAGCGGCGAAATCGAAAGGACCGCGGCCCATGGTGACTTCTTCAAATCCGGTGGACGACGCCATCGACGTGCCCGTCAATGCCAGCGTCACTGTGACCTTCAGCCTGCCGATGAACTGCAATTCGATAAACAAAAACACCTTCCGGCTCAAGGTGGTCAAACACGGCAAAATCCCGGCGGAGAGCGTCACTTGCAGTAGTACCAGCGCTACGCTTACCCCGTTGAGCGACCTTTCTATCAACACCAGGTACCAGATCGTTTTCCACGACAGGATCGCAGCCACCACCGGCGCGACGCTGTGGAACAACGGCAACACTTTCCGTTTCACCACCGGTCCGGGCACCCGGCCTCCGGCCACCGCAACGCCAACCCCGACGCCAACCCCAACTGCCACCAGCACCGCCACGTCTACCGCCACCGCAACCGCTACCTCGACAGCCACCGCTACTTCGACGGCGACGGCAACCGCAACTCCGACGACGGCTGCGACCGTCACTGCAACTTCAACGGCTACCTCGACAGCGACTGCTTTCGTCACGGCCACGGCCAGTTCGACGCCGACCGGCGGTGCAACGGCGACCGCGACCGCAACTGACACTTCGACCGCCACCGCCACCTCGACCGCCACCGACACGGCCACGGCGACTGATACTCCAACCACCACCGCTACCGACACCGCAACTGATACTCCCACAGCTACGGCCACCTCATCTGACACGGCCACCGCGACCGCGACTGACACGCCGACGGCGACCTCATCGGCAACCGCGACCGCCACGGCGACCGCAACTCCGACCGCGACTCCAACCGCCGTTGCTCCTACAGTGATTTCGTCGGCGCCTGCGATCGTGGGCTGCGGCGGACAAGGAATGGGCACGAGTCAGGAAATCACCGCAACCTTCAGTGAGGCGATGAACTCCGGGACCATCCTCGCACCGGGAACCTTCACAGTGACCGGGCCCATGGACACTCCCATAGCTGGAACCGTCAGCTACGATGCGGCCAATAACGTCGCGATCTTTGCGGTAACAGGTTCCTACCCGGCCGGCCTTCAGTTTACCGCCACCATCACAACCGCGGCTGAGAGCGTCGGCCTGTTGCCGCTGGCGAGTAACTACGTATGGACTTTTACGACTGGCGCGGGCCCAGACACGACCCCGCCACTGGTCAGCTCCACAAATCCCGTTGCTAGCGCGACCAGCGTCGGCACCAACCAGAAAATCGTCGCTGCCTTCGACAAGGGGATGGACTCCACAACCGTCAATGGAACGACGTTTACTGTGCTTGAAACCGTAGGAATTATTCAGGTGCCGGTTCCGGGAGTGGTGACCTACTCGACGATTGGCGACACGGCAACCTTCACGCCGAGCAGTGTTCTCGACCCAAGCGCAACTTTCACCGCGACCATCACAACCGGGGTCACGGACCTGTCGGGTAACTCGCTGGCAAACAACTTTATGTGGACCTTTATGACCGGGACTACCACGGACACCACCGCTCCGACGGTTACCTCTACCAACCCGCTTGCTCTTGCCTCCAGTGTGGGTACCGACGCTTCAGTCAGCGCCACATTTAGTGAGGCTATGGACTCTTCGACCCTCAACTCCGCAACCTTCACTGTGACAGGGCCGGGAGCTACGGTCGTGGCCGGCAAAGTCTCCTATGATGTCCCCGACCAAATAGTGACGTTCACTCCGACCAGCCCTCTCGCGGCGAGCACCTTGTTCACTGCCACGCTTACAAGCGGCGTCCTGGATCTGTCGGGCAATGCGCTGGCAAATACCTTTTGGACTTTCACGACCGGTAATATGACTACGGGTCAGTCGCCGGTTGATCTCGGCTCGGCTTCCGCTTACGCGGTCCTGGCTGCCACCACGGTTACCGCCCCGGGTGCGATTGTAGTGAATGGAGATCTTGGCTTATGGCCGGGCACCTCGGTAACGGGCTTTCCGCCGGCAACCGTGAACGGGACCACAAATATCGACAACCCTGCCGCCGCGGCAGCTCAAGCTGACTTGCTGACCGCGTTTGATTACTTGATGAACACAGTGCCGCCCGGAGCTACTGTGGCCGGAAATATAGGTGGAACAACGCCACCACCTGGCGTCTACACTGCAGCTTCGACGCTGGCCGTAACGTCGGGCAACCTGACCCTCGACGCCCAGGGGGACCCCAATGCCGTCTGGATCTTCCAGATTGGAACGGCTCTTGACGTCACCACGCAGGTCATCCTGGCCAACGGCGCTCAGGCATCCAATGTCTTCTGGGAGGTTGGTAGTTCGGCGACGATCGACGTTGGCGCCGTCATGCAAGGAAACATATTGGCTCTAACCTCAGTAACGACGAACCTCGGAGCAACTCTGAATGGCAGAGCTCTGGCACTGAACGGGGCGGTCACAGCAGGCGGAAGTGGCGCGTCATTGCCGGGATGTCAGTGATGCGGAACTCGCTCTGAAACGACGCTATCAAGCGGGGCTCCTGGCGCCCCGCTTGATAGCGGCTCCAACCACGCGACCTTCAGTGCTCCGGCAAGTGCCGGAGCACTTTTTTTTGTCCTGTCGAAACTCCTGGGGATTGCCGAACTCGAACCACTGTACTAACGACGAGTCTGGAAGTCTTGTTTGCAGGGGTTTGGCGATGAATCAAAACGGAATCCTTTCGGGAATCAGAGTCGTCGACTGCGGTACCTATATCGCGGGGCCAGCCTCGGCCACGGTCATGTCGGATTTTGGCGCTGAGGTCTTCAAGATCGAACGCCCCGATGGCGGAGATCTGTGGCGTCTCTTCCCCCATCTGCCCGGCACTGCGAAATCGGCACTGAATTGGGCCTGGATCCTCACCGGACGCAACAAAAAAAGCGTCGCGCTCGATCTGGCGACCCCCGAAGGTCACGAGGCTCTTCTCCGGCTCGTCAAAACTGCCGACGTTTTCGTGACCAACTATCAGACCCAACTGCTCGCGAAATTCCATCTGACTTGGGACGAATTACGCGCAGTCAACGAACGCCTGATCTTCGCCCATCTCACCGGCTACGGCGAAAAAGGCGACGACGCGGATCTGCCCGCGTTCGATGCGTTGGCCTATTGGGCGCGCTCCGGCCTGATGACCAGCGTGACGGGCCGCGACGGAACTCCGTCGGTCCCACGGCCGGGAATCGGTGACCATCCGACCGCAATGGCGCTGTTCGGCGCGATCATGCTCGGGCTGTACCGCCGCGAACGTACCGGACGCGGATCGAAAGTTGGTACTTCGCTGATGGCGAGCGGCGCGTGGGCTCACAGCTGCGATTTGCAGGCGCGCATGCTGGGCGCCACGTTGACGCCGCCGGTCCCGGATGCGCATCCGATAAATCCGCTCACGACGGGATACCTCACGCGCGACGGTAAAGTGTTCCTGCTCGTGCAACTCGATCCCGAGCATGAATTTCCGCGCCTCTGCAAGATGCTGGGTGCGCCCGAACTCGCGACCGATCCGATGTTTGCGACCGATGCGAGCCGGACTGAGCACGCTGCCGAGCTGTTCGCGATTCTGCAATCGCAGTTCGAATCGAAGGATCTGCCCGATTGGCGCAAATCGTTCAGGGAATACGACATCAAGTGGTCGCCGCTGCCGGCCCTCGACGACGTCGTGAGCGACCCGCAGATGCGCGCCGCCGGAGCCTTCGTAAAATTCGACTACCCGAAGCACGGCATCATCGAGACGATCGATAGCCCTGTATTTGTCGAGGGCGCCGATAAGCGAAAGCCCGAACCGGCCCCGGACGTTGGCGCCAACACTCGCGAAGTCATGCGCGCGCTCGGCTACGATGACGGCGAGATCGACGACATGGTCAAGCGCCGCATCGCCGCTGGCTGATCGCTTACGCGATCGTCTTTTGCAGCCAGCTCAAGAGGTCGCGCATCACCTCATCGCGGTTGGTTTCGTTCAGCATCTCGTGCCGGCCGTCCGGATAGTATTTCTCGCTAACGTTCGCGATCCCCGCCGCGCGATAGCGCTCGGCCAGCGGCTTCAGCCATTCGAGGTCGTGATTAATCGGGTCCTTCTCGCCCGCGAAAACGTAGATCGGAAGGTCCTTGCGAATCCCTGCAAGCGCCGCCGGATCGACCAGCCGGCCCGCGGACGCCGCCATCGTTTCCATCGCGCGCTTGTTTATTCCAAAACCGCAAAGCGGATCAGCCTCGTACGCATCCACCGCCGCCGGGTCGCGGCTCAACCAATCGTGTTGCGTCCGCGCCGGCTCGAACGCGCGATTGAACGCGGTAAGATCCACATCCTGCGACGGATCGATCTTAAGCTTGTCCATCGCCGCCGATCCCGAGAGTACGAGGCCCGCGATAGCCGCGCTCCTGTCGAGCGCATACTGCTGCGCTGCGAAAGAACCCATGCTGTGGCCGAGCAGGACAACCGGCAGTCCGCCTTCGCGCGTGCGCGCCAGCCGGGTCAGCGTCACCATGTCGGCGACCAGTCCGTTCCATCCGCCGGCCCCAAAATCGCCTAGCGACTCTCGCCCCTTCACACTGCGCCCATGCCCGCGATGGTCGTTGGCATAGACATGAAACCCGGCCTGGTTGAGAAAGTCCGCGACGTGCGCATAACGCAGGGTGTGTTCTCCCATTCCGTGGGCAATCTGCACGATTCCCGCCGCGCGGCCGGGAGCCCGCCATCGATAGTAGGCTATCTCGAGTCCGTCCTCGCCGTGGAAAGAAAAATCTTCGCGCCGCATAGGTCCGTACCTCCGCGATTCGTCAAACCGCTACTACAAAGCGAATGGCCCCGTCGATTCCCTTTTGACGTTACCGGCTACAGCGCGGTAGCTTCCAGGATCGATTCGATCCGACTCCGGGAGTGACGTCATGAAAGATCCGGCATATGAGGCAGGCTTGGCCGTTCGACGCCGCATCCTGGGCGACGCCCATGTGAAGCGCTCGCTGGAAAACGCCACGACTTTTGACCAGGAGTTTCAGGAACTCGTCACGCGCCACGCATGGGGCGACATATGGACACGCCCCGGTCTCGACCATCGCACGCGCAGCCTCATCACGATCGCATTGCTGGCCGCCGGTGGCCAACATGAAGAGCTGCGCCTGCACGTCCGCGCCACGCGCAATACCGGTGCGACTCCCGATGAGGTAAAGGAAGTCCTGCTGCAGGTCGCAGTCTATGCTGGCGTGCCCGCGGCCAACTCCGCGTTCCGCATCGCCAAATCCGCGTTCGAGGAAATGGGGAAAGAGGACGCGCGATGAATACTCCCGGCGGCTACCGGCGCGAGACGCCGGGTGCTCATCCTCCGTACGATCATCCGTCGTATACGAGCACCCACAAGCGAGCGCCGCGACATGCGCTGGTTCGCCTCGAACACACGCTGTCGGAAATCACGGGACCTCGCTTTTCCCGCGAGACCCTCGCTCCCGGCCAGGACGATCTGACGCACTTCAACGGCGGCGCGGCTCTTGGAGAACGAATCATCGTGACAGGTCGCGTGCTCGACGGAGACGGACGCGCGATTCCTCACGCCCTGATCGAAATTTGGCAGGCGAATGCGGCAGGCCGCTATGCTCACGCCGACGACCAGCATGATGCGCCGCTCGATCCGCACTTCGCTGGCATCGGCAAAGTGATTACCGACGAGCAAGGCGCGTATCGCTTCATGAGCGTCAAGCCGGGTGCGTATCCATGGCGCAATCACCGCAATGCATGGCGGCCAAATCACATTCACTTCAGTCTGTTCGGTCCGAGCTTCGCCACTCGCCTCATTACTCAGATGTATTTTCCGGGCGATCCGTTACTGGCACTCGATCCGATCTTTAACAGCGTACCAGACCGTGGCGCGAGCGAGCGGCTGATAGCAACATTTGATATCGAAGTTACTATTCCGGAGTATGCACTCGGTTATCGATTTGATTTTGTACTGCGCGGCCGAGAGGCCACCCCGACGCTGAGCTGAAATGAGCCCGCTACAAACGCCATCGCAGACAGTCGGGCCTTTTTTCAAGCCCGCGCTGATCGCGCCCGGCCAGGAATCACTGATCACGCCCAAATCCCGCGGCGAGTGCATCACGATCGAAGGCCGCATTCTCGACGGCGACGCGAAGCCCGTCAGCGACGCGATGATCGAGCTCTGGCAGGCCAACGCTGACGGCGGTTACGACCATCCGGATGACTCACAGGAAAAACTGCTCGACCCCGACTTTCACGGATTCGGCCGCGCCGCGACCGACGAGCGCGGGCGTTTTCGTTTCTACACGATCAAGCCGGGCTCGGTTCCGGGTCGCGGCAGCGCTCTTCAAGCGCCGCACATCAATGTATCGATATTTGCGCGCGGCCTGCTGAAGCGACTCGTCACGAGGATCTACTTTCCCGGCGAGCCGTTGAACACCGCCGACGCAGTGCTGAACGCCGTCGCGGCCGAGCGACGCTCGACGCTCGTCGCGCAAATCGAAACCGTAGACCGACCTGGCGTGTTGCGATTCGACATCGTATTGCAGGGAGAGCACGAGACCGTGTTCTTCGACGTATGAGCATTAATCCCGTTGACTCGCAGATTTTCGGCGGGCTCTACGGCACCGACGAAACTCGCGCGCTGTTCTCCGACCGTGCGCACGTGCAGTTCATGCTCGATGTCGAAGCCGCCCTCGCCCGCGCTGAATCGAAGCTTGGTTTGATTCCTGCGCCTGTCGCCGATGCGATTGGGCGCGCCGCCCGGGTCGAAAACTTGCGGCTCGACTACATCGCGGAAAGTACGCGCCGCGTCGGCTATCCCGTCGTCGCGCTCGTCAAGGAACTGGGCCGAGTCGCCGGCGACGAGGCCGCGCGCTACATCCATCTTGGCGCGACCACCCAGGACATTCTGGACACCGCGCTGGTCCTGCAGCTCCAGCGCGCGTTTGTCATAATACGTCGCGACTTGATCGCGATCGCGCGCGCTCTCGCCGATCGAGCTGCGCGCTTTCGCGACGCGCCGATGGCCGGCCGCACCCATCTGCAACACGCGGTACCCACTACCTTCGGTCTCAAATGCGCAGTATGGGCGTCGCCACTGGTCACTCACCTCGAGCGATTGGATCAGGCCGCGCCGCGAATTCTGGTCATTCAACTCGGTGGTGCGGCAGGAACGCTGGCGGCACTTGGCGCGAAAGGTCCCGCCGTCGCCGAAGCACTCGCGCGCGAGCTCGCGTTGGGCGCGCCGGACTTGCCGTGGCATGTTCAACGCGACCGCTTCGCCGAGACCGCCGAGCTATTAGCGCTGATTTGCGGAAGCCTTTCGAAATTCGCGCTCGATATAACCTTGATGATGCAAACCGAAGTCGGCGAGGTATCCGAGCCGCACGACGAGGGCCGCGGCGGATCGTCCACGATGCCGCAAAAGCGCAATCCAATTGCGAGTGAGTACATCCTTGCGGCGACTCGCGCCGTGCACGCGTTGGTGCCGGTGATGCTTGGCTCAATGACTGCGGATCTCGAGCGCGCGACCGGACCTTGGCAAAGCGAATCGCTGGCATTGCCGCAATGCGTAGCTCTTACCGCGGGCGCATTGGCCCACGCTCGTTCGATCGCGGAAGGGATGACGGTTGACACCGAGCGCATGCGTCGCAACCTCGAACTTACGGGCGGACTGATCATGGCTGAAGCGATCGCAACCGCGCTCGTCCCCTCGATTGGTCGTGCTGCCGCCGAGGCCGCGGTCGCGCGCGCCTGTGACCGGTCGATGGCCGAGGGCGTGCCGCTCGCAACAATTCTTCGGATCGATTCCGAGTTGCGGCCGCACCTGACCGACGCCGACATCGATCGACTTACCAATCCTGCCCTGTACCTTGGATCGGCGGGTGCTTTCGTCGATCGAGTCGTCGCTCGTGTTGCCGTGCTCGGTTAGCGGCCCTTTCTCAATCAGGAGGCTTCAATGGCCAGCGAATCACCGCACGATCCTCCCTTTCGCGCGGACCACGTCGGCAGTCTGCTGCGGCCGCCCGAGTTGCTGAAAGCTCGAGGCAACCGCGCCGCCGGGAAAATTTCCGCCGAGGAGCTGCGCGTGATTGAAGACAGATCGATTCGCGCGGCGGTCGCGTTCCAGGAAGGCGTAGGGCTCCAGTCGATTACCGACGGCGAATACCGCCGCGAGATTTTCTATTCCGACTTTTATTTCCGCGGCCTCGGCGGCGGCACGGTCGCCTACGATCCGTCGTCGATTGACGAGGTCTATTTCATCGACCGCGAAGGCCATAGGCTTCCGCTCCTGGTTCCGCGCGTCGAGGCGCGGATGCGCTGGCATGCTCCAATCCACGTGGACGACTTCAAATTTCTTCGTGCCGCTACTTCGCGAACGCCGAAGATAACGATTCCATCGCCGACCATCATCCATTTCCGCGCGGGCCGCGAGAATATCAGCAAGGATGCGTATCCCGACATCGATCTTTTCTGGGACGACATCGTCGATGCGTTCCACAAGGAATTGAAGGTGCTCGCGGACGCCGGTTGCAAGTACGTGCAGATCGATGAAACCACGCTCGCGTCACTCAGCGACCAGCGAATCTGGGAGCCCATGCGAAAGCGTGGCGATGATGCGCGATTGCTGCTGCTCGACACTTATCCGAGTGTGATGAATCGCGCATTTGCGGGACGCCCGGCGACGTTGCATGTCGCGATGCATATTTGCCGCGGCAACAATCAGAGTCACTGGAGCGCCGAAGGCGGCTACGACCTGGTGGCGGATACGCTGTTCAACAAGATCGACGTTGACTCGTATTTTCTGGAATACGACACGCCGCGCGCGGGAACTTTCGAGCCGCTGCGGCTGGTGCCACAGAACAAAACCGTGGTGCTCGGACTCGTCTCGAGCAAATTCCCGGAACTCGAATCGAAGGACTCACTCAAGCGGCGGATCGAAGAGGCTTCGAGGTTCATCGCGCTCGACCAGCTCTCGATCAGCCCGCAATGCGGATTTGCGAGCACTGCGCCCGGCAATCGCATCTCTGCAGCGGACCAGCGCGCCAAGCTCGAGCTGGTGGTTGAAGTCGCAAAGGAAGTTTGGGGCTAGCCTCGCGAATTTTTCAGAAAAGATGCCGGCCGCCGTCAACCCGAATAAATTCGCCCGTGACGAAATCCGTCTCGACAAAAAATAGCACTGTCTTCGCGATCTCCTCCGCGCCGCCCCATCGCGCCAGCGGCGTGGCCTCGAGCACCTGCGCATTTTCTTCGGATGTCAGGTTGGGCGGCGCTAGAATTGGGCCCGGCGCGATCGCATTGACGAGAATCTCGGGAGCGAGTTCCAGGGCCAACGCCTCGGTCAGCGCGGCAACCGAGGCTTTCGAGACATAGTAAGGAATGTAGTCCTTGTAGTGAGGACGTCCCGTCACCGGCAGCCAGTCGGAAAAGTTCACGATTCGCCCGGCACCACCCTGTTTCATGATTGGCGCCGCGTGAATCGAATACAGGAAAGCGCTCTTCGCGTTCGCATCCTGGATCGCGGACCAAAGCGCGCCGTCCGGATTGGGCGTCTTTTGATATATCGATGCCATGTTGATCAGAATGTCGAGACGTCCGAGCGACTTCACCGTCTCGCTGACCGCCACAACGATTTCCGCCTCGTCGGTCGCGTCCGCGCGAAGCACCGTGGCCTTGACGCCTACAGATCTCGCCGACGACGCGGTCGCTTCGGCTGCATCGCGCGACCCGCGGTAGGTCAACGCCAGCGAGCATCCGCGACCTGCCAATGCGTTGGCGACGACTTGTCCTATCCGCGCGCCGCCAGTGATTAACGCTACTCTTCCCTTGGGATCCATAGTGTCTCTCGGGGATATTCTTTCGACATAGAAGTGCGTCGCTGATTTTACACTAGTGTAAGCCGATGGTAGCCTCGACCCAAGGTTTTGTTGCGGGGGGAATCGATGCGATCGAGGGGATTTGAGTGGCACACAACGATGGCGGCTCAGGCGAGCGCCGAAGCCATCCCAGGTCGCAGTCAGGTGCCACCGCGCAAGTGGGAATACTCGCGTGCGGCGGCGAATACTGGACCCTCGGCTATGCCGACGCACGCTTCTCGCTGAAGGACATTAAGGGACTCGGCTACATTCAGCGCCTGCTGCAGCATCCCGGCGAAGAATTTCATTCACTGGATCTCCTGAACGGCCCTGACGCCAGCGCCGCAGCCGAACTCGGCAGCGCGGACAAACCTTCTCCGCCTGGAGGTACCGTCGTCGGCATCGGACGACTTGGCGCCGCGAGCGAGATACTCGACGCCAAAGCCAAACGGGAATACCAGCGCAGAATCGCTGAACTCAGAGAGGAACTAGAGGATCTGCGCGAACGTGGCGACGAGGCGCGCGCCGCTCGGGTTGAATCCGAGATGGATTTTCTTCTTCGCGAGATTGCCGGTGCGGCCGGTCTCGGTGGGCGCGAGCGACGCGCGGGATCGGCGGCCGAGCGTGCGCGGCTCAATGTGACGCGCGCCATCAAGTCCGCGCTGCAAAAAATTTCCGAACACAACCAGCTGCTGAGCGAACTGTTGGATCGATCGATCAGGACGGGATCTTTCAGCTGCTATCTTGCGAACCCTCACGCGCCGATAACGTGGCAATTCTCCGTCAAGGGGATCAAGCCTTCCGTAGTCGCCGATGCAACCGCGCCGGTTTTTTCCCGGCCGGAAACCAGCCTGGTGCAGTCCTTGGCCGATCGCACTGCGTTCGTCGGTAGAGATGCGGAGCGCGCCGCACTTCGCCGCCTTCTCGAGCGCGCCCTTGGCGCCGAGGGTCGAGTCGTAATGATCGGCGGTGCGCTCGGCGTGGGCAAAACTCGAATTGCCGCCGAGTTGGCAGCGGAAGCTTCGCAGCGCGGATTCCTTACGCTGGCCGGCAGTTGCTACGACCACGAAAACTTCCTTCTTTTCAATCCGTTCGTTGAAATTCTGGAATCCGTGATGGCTCAATCGCCGAGCCAGGGTGCGTTTCGAACCGCATTGGGGAATGAAGCGTCGGAGATGGCTCGCCTGATGCCCCAACTGCGCCGCCTCTTTCCCGACATTCCGCCGCCTCTGGATCTCTCGCCGGAGCAATCGCGGCGGATGCTGTTCAACGCGGTGGTGGAACTCCTCGGCAGAATCGCCGCCAGCGGTCCGATCCTTCTGCTGTTCGAAGATCTGCACTGGGCCGACGAAGGAACTCTGTCGCTGCTGAATCATATCGCGCGATCGATCTCGAATATCCCGGCGCTGATAGTCGGGACCTTTCGCGACAACGAGATCGAGTCCGCAGGACTTTTAGCGCAGACCCTTGATGACCTTCTACGCATCCACATGCTCGAGCGGATAAGCCTGCGAGGGTTGTCGCAGGACGCGGTTGCCGAAATGATCCGCGCACTCAGCGGTGAGGTTCCACCGCAGGCTGTGGTCGACCTTATCTACGCCGGCTCTGAGGGGAATCCTTTCTTCGTCGAGGAGCTTTACCGGCATCTGGTCGAGCGCGGCAAACTCATGGATAGCAGCGGGAAGTTTCGCGTCGATAAGAGTCTTGCCGAGATTGACGTACCGCAAAGCCTGCGCCTGGCTGTAGGGCGGCGGCTGGCCCGACTCAGCAGTGAGACGCGAAAAATTCTGGGTACCGCCGCGGTCATTGGACGATCGTTCAGCTTCGAGCTGCTTGAATCTTCGACGAACATGGATGCGGACTCACTACTCGATCACGTCGAGGAAGCGGAAAAGGCCGGGCTGATTTACTCGACGCTGGGTTATCCCGAGGCGAGCTTTCAATTCTCGCACGAGATCATCCGGCAGGCAGTCCTGGGTGACCTCTCCGCCACGCGCCGTCAACGACTTCATCTGAATGTGGCTAGCGGGATCGAGCGCATCCACGCGAACAGTCTCGAGGAGCGGGCCGGCGATCTCGCGCATCACCTATGGCAGGCTGGCCGTGCTGCCGATGGTGACAAGACGGTAGCATACCTGGCGCTGGCGGCGAGGCAGGCGCTCAAGCAGAGCGCATACGAAGGAGCGCTTCGTTATTTCCAGAATGCGCTCGAGATGCTCAAGGAACTGCCCCAATCACAAGAGCGCGCGCATCGCGAGCTGGATGTCCAAATCGACTACGGCGTCGCGATTCTTGCTACCAAGGGTTGGTATGCTCCCGAGATGGGAAGTGCATATCGGCGGGCTCGAGAGTTATGCCAGAGTCTTAACGACGATCCGAGGCTTTTCTCAGTGGTATTCGGCCTATGGAGCTTCCATCTCGTTCGCGGCGAGCACCAGATGGCCGACAGTTACGCGGACGAGATGATCGGCCTGGCGCCGCGCCTTCAGAACGACGGCATGCGGGTTCAGGCCGACTGGGCTTCGGGTTGCAGCCGATTTTTCAGAGGTCAGTTTGCGGAAGCGCACGCGAGTCTCGAGCGCGGCAGAGCCTTGTACGATCCGCGAAAGCACGCAACCCTTGCGTTCCAATTCGGCCAGGACCCTTGCGTGAGTTGTCTGTGTTTCGATGCGATGACGCTGTGGATGCTTGGTTATCCGGATCAAGCTGAGAAGAAAGGGCGAGAAGCGATCGCGCTGGCCCGTCGTCTGGGATATCCATTCACACTGGTGTGGTGTCTCACGATGATTGGCAAGTACTACACGATGCGTCGTGACTATCGCGCCGCGGAGAAAGTGATTACGGAAGGTCTCGAGCTGACCAAGGAGTA
>JBAWCX010000661.1:0-5906 GCA_049590495.1 Binatus sp. (SeqCode) | reverse complement strand
CCCCTGTGCCGCTAAATGCTCCATTTGAATCAGAATGCCGCGAGCGGTTGGAGGCAATTGCTGGGAAAAAACTGACGGGAGTTCGACACGAAGTTTTCGTCGCATGCGGGAACGCAGCGCCCGAAATCCTCAACCTCGCCGCCGAACGAAAAGTCGACCTGATCGTGATGGGTACGCACGGCCGCACAGGTGTGAAGCGCTTCCTTCTGGGGAGCGTTGCGGAGCGCGTCGTTCGCGAATCACCCATCCCAGTCTTGACGGTCCATCCCAAGGCCGCCGAGTAAGGAGATTTCCCCATGCCTTTGCCGTATCGCAAAATATTGTGCCCGGTGGATTTCGACGAAAACTCAATCGTCGCGCTCCAGACCGCGGCGGAACTCGCCCGACATTTCGACTCCACCGTTTATGTCTTGCACACCGTACCGATGATCATACCACCTACTTCGATGCCCGTTTGCGTCGATCTCTACAAAGGACAGGAGGACACGGCAGGCGAGAACCTTGTGGAACTCGCGCGCAAGCATCTGACGGGAATCAAATACGAGATCATAGTTCGTAAGGGAGAACCTGCGGGGTCGATTCTCAAGACAGAACGTGGGATAGGAGCGGACCTGCTCGTGATGTCTAGCCATGGACGCCGCGGCTTCTCACGCTTCTTCCTCGGCAGCGTTGCCGAAGTCGTGCTCCGCGAAGCTCGCTGTCCGGTGCTGACGGTCCGTCACGGCACATCTCAGAAGGATCTAGTGGGTGCCTCGATGACAAGCAATCCAGTGACCGGGCAAATCGACGAGAAGCTCTCCACGATTTATTCAAAGATGGTCGAAGGCGGGTTCCGGAGCATCCCTCTCGTTCAGGACGGTAAGGTTGTAGCTATCCTCACCGACGCTGATCTCCGCTCGTACGTGGGACATTTCGACGATACGTCAGCCAAGCGAGCGATAACCCAGGCGCTGGTTACCGTGGGACCCGAGACACCCATTCGTGAAGCCGCACGTATTATGCGCGAGCGAAAAATCGATGGATTACCTGTGGTCGAGGACGCTCGCCTGGTTGGAATTATCACGACCACCGACGTGCTCGAAGCGATAATCGGTGAGGAATGAGTCGAAGCTCAGATGCTAGACGTCGCCGGGCGAGGTGGCCGTCCGGCCGGTTCGGCATCAAGCGCGCGCGGATGAATGCGCGGTCAGAACTGGTATTGTCGATTCTCGCACGACTCGCTCGGCAACGCTGCCTAGGATCAGATGACTCAATCCCTTGCGACCGTGCGTGCCCATCACGATCAGGTCGGCATCTAGATCGCGTGCGGTCTTGAGCACTGCCTCGGCAGGATCGCCGTTTACCACGAACGTTTCGTAGCGCACGGTAGCGGGAATCCGTTCTCGTGCGAGTTTAACCAGCTCTTCTTGTCTCTCCTTTTCGAGGCCTGGGTAAGGCTCCACCATTGGCACCGGCTGGAAACCGGCCGCTCCGGCCGGCAGAATTACGACATTCAGCAGGTAGAGAGCGGCATCGTTCTGCTCCGCTACTCTTAGTGCGACATTGAGAGCCGCCAACGAGTGCTCCGAAAAGTCAATCGGACAAAGGATCCTCCGAAAGAGTTGAATCATCGCTGCCTCCTACCTTCTCGGGCTCAGTGTCGTTTGGGATTCATGTGATGCCATGGACAGAGCAATTCACGCGCCAGTAGGTGACCCGCCAATCGAGCCGAAAGGAACGCATCCAGGTGTATCGAATGGTGGCGCGCTGGTGCGCTCGGAGTCATTGCACCGCCCTGAGCACCGACGCCTGGCCGAAATCAGATCAGACGATTGTGTTTGGTACCCAAGCGAGAAGCCGCCGCGATGACAACTGCACCGACTAACGCGAAGACCGCCCACCACGCAAGAAAGATTCCGAGTAAGAGGATCATCGCGGTCAGCAGGAAGCATACGCCGACGACTCGCGCACATAGCCAGAGGAAACTTGCATAGGCGTCCTCAACGGCGGAATTGAGAAATGCCATCACGTTTTCTTCGAACTGATGCAGTTCCGCGCTGACTATTCCTTCAACTATGCGGGCCAGCAGCCGGGGCCATTCAGCGCTTGCCCTTTCGCCGGCGATCGGCGCGGCTTCGGCAGTCTCCGTTGGTATATCCGAGCGATCTTTTGCGTTCGAATGAGATGACATAGGTCCTCCCGTGCGCGCCGTTTTCCCAAGTCCTGAGCACTTTGATCTTGCTCGCGTTGGAGATAGGAGGCTTTCAAGCAATCTACTTGCCATAGAGACTGGGAACCATAATGACGCGATCGGATACAAATTGTGGTTTCTGGTCGTCGCTCGATCCGGGATTCGCGCGGCTCAAGCTAAAGATTAGATTGGCACGAAAGCCGCTACACGTGTTTCGCTCGCAATGTACGAAACCGAATACAAGTCCAAATTGATGTCGCCTGCTGACGCGGTGGAATTGATCCCGTCGCGAGGCACCTTTTCGATGGGCATGGCGGTCAGCGAACCGCCCGCTCTGTTGACGGCGCTCGAAGAGCGAGTGAAGGCCGGCAGGATAGAGGAGCTCCGTGTTTACTATTCGCACTCGATCACGGCCGCCGCCTTCACGATTCTCAAGTACGAATATATGAACGTCATCAAGCCGCATCCTTTCTTTCCGACCATCGTTGAGCGGCGGCTCTTCGAGCTGGGTCAGCGGGATAATCGGCGGGTCGTTTTCTACATGCCGGGCAATTTCAGCGCGATGCCGCGCACGTTGCGCGGTATAGGAATTGACGCATTCGTCATGATGGTCGCGCCGATGGACAAGGGTGGATTCTTCAATTGCGGTACCAATTCCGACTACACGATTCCGACCGCAAGAGTCGCAAAGAAGTTGATCGTCGAGGTCAATCCCAAGATGCCGCGCGCATTCGGCGATTCGTCGGTCCACGTATCGGAAGTCGAGGCGATTGTCGAAAATGAAAGTCCGTTGTTTTCGGTGCCTTCCCGGCCGTTGACCCCATTGGACCAGGTGATCAGCAAGCACATCGTCGAGATGGTCCCGGACCGTGCTACCCTCCAGGTCGGAATCGGTGGAGTGCCTAGTGCTGTGTGCGCCGCGCTGCACGACCACAAAGACTTGGGCATCCACACCGAGCTCATGATGCCGCCGTTGGCGGCGCTGATTCAGTCAGGCGCCATCACCAACAAGTACAAGAACCTGAATCGCTACAAGAACGTGTACACGCTAGCGGCCGGCGACGAGGCGTTCTACGAATTTCTCAACGACAATTCGAGCATGGAGGCTCGCCCCGTCGATTACGTGAACGATCCGGGCGTCATCGGGCAGAACGATCTCGTAATCTCGATCAGCGCGTTTCTAGAGGTCGGGCTTGACGGCGAAGTCAATTCTGAAGCGATCATGGGTAAACAGTACAGCGCGCCCGGCGGCCAGTTGGATTTTGTACGCGGCGCTCAGCTATCGAAGGGCGGCAAGTCGATTCTCGCTGCGTACTCGACCGCGAGCAAAGGCCGTATCTCCCGCATCGTCCCGAAGATCGAAGGACCTACCACAGATCCAAGAACCGATACTCAGTATGTCGTTACTGAGTATGGGGTGGCGTGTCTCGCGGGCAAATCGACAGCGCAAAGAGCCGAGGCGCTGATTGCTATAGCTCATCCGGAATTTCGCGAAGGACTTCGTCTCGGCGCGCGGCAATTGGGTTACCTGTGAAGTGCTTTCGGAGAAATTAGGATGAAAGAACTCAGAGTTCGCGACGTGATGACATCGGATCCCACCACGCTCAAGCGCAACGACAAGCTCACGCTGGCTGACGACATCATGCGCCTGGGGCGGGTTCGCCATTTGCCCGTTCTCGATGATGACGGTCAGCTTCTCGTCGGTATCGTGACCCAGCGCGATCTTTTTCGTGATGCGCTCGCCCAGGCCCTTGGCTATGGCAAGCACGCACAGCGGAAAATTCTGGACACTCTCTCGGTCAAAGACGTGATGGCAACAGAAGTAGTCACCACCAGCCCGGACACTTCGCTGGTCGAAGCCGCGCGGCTTTTGACCGAGCGGAAGATCGGCTGTCTTCCGGTCGTCGAGCATGGACGCTTGGTAGGCATCCTGACCGAGGGTGATTTCGTCGCCATGATCGCGCGCGGAGGCCTGTGACCGATGCTTACTGGATTTCGGCCTCGCGTGACCGTGTTCATGGTGGTCATGACACTCGCACTTACCGTCCGAACCGCAGCAGCTCAGTTGGGAAAACAGGATTACGAAGCTTACTGCGCCGAGTGCCATGGCTCTGGCGGTAAGGGTAATGGCCCCTCAGTCCAGGTCATTCCGATGAACCCGCCGCCGCCCGACCTCACTCAGCTAGCGAAGAAAAACGGCGGGAAATTTCCGTTCGATGAGGTCGTGGATACGATCGACGGCCGCAAGAATATACCGTCGCACGAGCGAATCCAGATGCCTTTTCTGGGAGCAACCCTTCAGAAACGGGGCCAAGAATTCACGCCTGAAAGCGATGCCGAGGTGAAGCGAAGAATCGAATCGATGGCGCGATACGTCGAAACCCTCCAGCAGAGGTGACGCAAGCCGCGAGCGCTGGTCGACTGATCAGGCGCTCTGCCAGATGGCCGTGAGTGGACCGTCTTGGTCAGACCACGTACTAACGCGCGCGTCCGCCGAACGCTTTCTGCAGTTCGCGGGCAATGTTCTAGGGTATTTTCCGAGATTGTCCCAAAATGCGGTTTCAGATTGTAACTACTTTTCCTTGAGGCGCGGATCGTGGCTCGCGATGCACTCGCTCATCGCGATTTCATCTGTGAATCGGTGTATTTTTGAATCCGGATCCTTGCTCTCTTTGAGCAAGGCCGCCTGAGCTTCGCTGCATTCTTTTGTCGAAGGGTAGTTCTCGAACAGCGACCAATATCTCATCGGCGCGTCGAGGTGATTTTTTATTGGCACCATCAGATACCAGCCCACAAGCGCGAGCAGGGCGGCGTGGCGAGGTTTCATGTTTGCACAGCCTCGCCAGCCGTCCAATTGATTTGATCGAAACGCACTTGCAACGGTATCTTTTTGAAAACTCGGGCGAACTTGGCGCGGAACTCCTCCATATTCTCGCACAGCTTCACGCTATCTCTCCCATTCCGGCAAGGGCCGTGGCTCAGGGAACCACAGGTTGCTCGCCGTGATGATGCCGATCAGCCGCCCGTGATCAACCGCGGGCAGGGCGCCAATCTTGTTTCCCTTCATCAAGGCTACGGCATGTTCGAGCGTTGCCGAAGGTGAAACCGTAACAGGATTGGGCGTCATTGCCGCTCTGACCAGAGTCGAGTCGAGGGAGTCGACGTAACGTCGCAGGTCGTACTCGCTCAGTATGCCGATCAGTCTGCCTTCATGTACGACCGGTACTCGGCGAAATCCTCCAACCTGCATTTTCGTTTGGGCGGAAGCCAGAGTATCGTCCGGCGCCACCGTAACTGGCTTCTTCGTCATACACTCCCGGACTAGCATTTCTCCCTCCTGCGAAGATGCTCATAGACACCGCAAACATCAGGCCATACTGGTCGTCGTCAAAGACGAGTAGGGGACAGCCAAGGGTTGTGAAATATGCTTCCGAAAGATACACGGTGCATCCGTCCGCTACTTCGGCAAATGATCAGGCTTTCGCCACGCGTGTTTCCTGCTGCCAGATGGCCGTGAGTGCACCGTCTTGGTCAGACCACGTATAACGCGCGCGTCCGCCGAATGCTTTTTGCAGTTCGCGCGCGATACGATGCGCAAGCTTTTGTGACGTGGTCAGCACCTCGAGGGTCTCCCCGTCCCATTTGCTGGAGAGGATTCGGCGCTCGGGCTGAGTGAATTCGGCCCGGCGTTCGACGTTGGCGATCCGCGAGCGGATCGCGTCCAGGTTTGAGATCG
>JBAWCX010000660.1:0-3622 GCA_049590495.1 Binatus sp. (SeqCode) | reverse complement strand
TGGGCATGTTAAAAATCGACGGCAAGAAACGCTACAAAATTGGCAAGACTAACCTCGTTGAACGCAGAAGCACTGAATTATCGCTTCAGCTCCCCGAAAAGTTGGAACTGGTCCACTACGTTAAGACCGATGATATTAGTGGGATTGAGGCTTATTGGCATAAGCGCTTTGCAGATAAGAACACAAATGCTGAATGGTTTAATCTGACTAGCGAAGATGTCCGTGCTTTTAAGCTCAGAAAGTCGTTCATGTGATCCTAGCCTCAGTGATCCGTCTTCAAGCGCGATCCGACTTTTAGCGGCCGGCTGAGACCCGAATTCAGAAGGCGAGGAGATTTGGACGCAGAGACTCGGAAACCGGAACCGGCTTCGCTTGCGCGGAGCTGTCCGAGATCCTTCCTCCCCTCGCGTTGCTTGGGTCGTCAGGATGACAGAGGGCGCGAGGCGCGCAAAGAACCTAACCCCTAACCCCTTCCCGCGCGGGAAGGGGGACCGGATTGTTTACGTTGCGATTCGCTGATCAGTCGTGGCGGCGGGGGCCGGCTTGCATGAAGGCTATCGCGACGCCGTCGAGCGGCTCGACGATTCGCGCTATCTGACCGCCTTGAATCGCGAGCTTGGGCTCGGTTGCTTGCAGTCCTCCCGCGCGGGCTGTTGCGACTGCTCGCGCGATGTCCGAGCACATCAGCGCGACGCCCCAGCATCCGGGACGTGCACGCGCCGGTCCGACGATTTCCAAGACGGTCTGCTCGAGCTTGAAGAACGCCTGTCTGGCGCCGTTGCCGGCTTCGCGGACTCGCTTGCATGGGACGCCAATCGCCTGGTTGGCGGCGATCGCGTCTTCCAGCACCGGAGTCATCACGACAATATGCTCGAGATATTCGACGCTGTTCGGGTTGCTCCCGCAAAGTTTGCCGAGCGCCTGGCGCCGCGACTCGATGTCGAGGGTAATCGGAGTGGCGGCGGTCACTACTCCCGGCAATCCCGACGCAAGCATCTCGGCTTTGGCTGCGGGCTGCGACAGGCCGGGCAGACGGATTGCTCCCAGGTCCTGTCCGGAACCCGACTCAGGCTGGTCCGAGATCAACAATCCCTTCACGCCCCAGACCCATCCGATCATGCCGCCGCCGTTGCCATCCCTGGTTGCTTCGCGCAAATGTTCAGCCAGGGGCGACTTGGATTTGGCGGAGAGTATCGCGCAGAGATCGATTTCCACTGCGCCGGCGCTCAGCCGAGCGATGCGGAAACCGTCGCCGTCGAACTCTTCGGAGGCGACGGCGAACCCGGCCCGTCGCCACTTTTCGCACGACGCCGCCAGGTCGCGCACGGCGACGATTACTCTTTCAACGCAAATGATGCCCACAATCCGTGCTCCCCGGGCCGAGGGTATCGTCACTCGGCGCCGGATGCCAAGGTGAATAATTGCCCACGGCCGCTTCCGCAAGGTTCTTTATTTGCGTCATTTTTAGTAGAGATAATCGACGTTCACGCGTCTATACTCGTGTTGTAACAAGTTGTAGCATTCTATGGCGGTAATGTAATCGATGGAAAAGGGGAAACGAATGACAATCTCCTGGGGGCCGTTTCAGCAGGAAGCGCTAGATTGCCTGCGCGCGCTGGTGCGGCTCGATACCACCAATCCGCCCGGCAACGAACGAATCGTGGCCGACTACATGGCAGACGCGCTGGGCGCTCATGGCGTGGAATCGGTGATTCGCGAAAGCGCTCCGACCCGGGCCAACCTGGTTGCGCGTCTTGCGGGCACAGATTCGGCGGCGGGCGCGCTCCTGCTCTCGTCGCATACTGACGTGGTGCCGGTCGAGCGGTCGGGATGGACTCGCGAGCCGTTCAGCGGCGATATCGCGGACGGATGCCTGTGGGGCCGCGGCTCGATCGACATGAAATCGAAGTGCGCGATGGACCTCGTGATGATGACCGCGATGAAGCGCGCGGGGGTGAAGCCGAATCGCGACGTGATACTGGCGGCGGTCGCGGACGAGGAGGCCGGCTCGGATTTCGGCGCGAAATTCCTGGTCGAGCGGCATCCCGAGCTGGTCCGAGCAGGTTACGTGCTGAACGAAGTCGGCGGCTTCACCGTGCATCTCAGGAATCGCCGCTTTTACCCGATCCAGGTGGCGGAGAAGGGCTTCGTCACGATCAAGATGAAGGTCACGGCGATGCCGGGGCATGGATCGATGCCGCGCACGGACACGGCGATTTCGCGAATCTCCGAGTTGATCACCAGAATCGTGCGGACCCCGATGCGCAAGAACGTATCGCCGTTCATGCGCCAGACGCTCGAGGAGCTGGGCGTGCCGGTCGAATCGCCCGGGCCGCTGTTCGCGCCGATGCTGTCCAACACGGTCTCGCCGACGATTCTGCGCGCCGGCTACAAGGACAACGTGATTCCCGGCGAGGCGACGATCGTGCTCGACGGACGCACGCTGCCCGGCGAAGATCCCGAGAGCTTCATGGCCGAGCTGCGCCAGATCGTCGGTCCCGAGCCGACCTTCGAGTTGCTAAAGACCGCGCCGCCGGCCGAAACGAGCATCGACACGCCGCTGTTCGAGCTGATCAAGGCGACGATCGAGGCGGCCGACCCCGGCTCGCGCGCGATTCCGTGGATGATTCCCGGCGCGACCGACAGCAAGTTCTACTCGAAGCTCGGCGCCGCGTGTTACGGATTCTCTCCCGTCAAGCTCGATCCGCACATGCCGTTCGGCTCGCTGTATCACGGCAACGACGAGCGGTTGCCCGTCGAGGGCTTTTACTGGGGACTGAAGGTCTACGCCGAAGTGGTGCTGAAGTTCCTGGGCATCAAGTTCGACGAGGTTTTCGGGTGTTCGGGGAAGGGTAAATCACTTTATTGAATGTGAAACCCGCGGTGGGTTTCACGCTTCCTTCGGCAGGGGTGACCCCTGCACCCGGTACCAACACAAAGATGCGGGACTTCGTCCCTGTTAGAACTTGTCGGGCGGAGGACTGCTTACTTCGCGGAGCTGGTCTTGAGGGTTCCGGCTTGGGGGGTGAAGGTCATCAGGAGGCGCGGCGGTCCTTCCAGCGGTACTACCGCGAAATGGGCTACCGGCTGCGTGCTCAGGGTGACGGTCGTCCCCGCCGAGCTGCTCGAGACCTTGCAATCCTTGAAGATCGACTTGTCGAACACTAGATGAGCCTGCAGACCCGGGCCGGGGGTTACGTCCTTGAGCACGAGCGTCGCGGTCGAACCGTCAGTGTTGCTCTCGAGGGTCTTGTCAAAGCTGACCGGTCCGCTGAGCTCAAGAATCACCGACAGGGGCGGATCGTTCGATGACAACCTGATGGTCTTGAGAGTCGCGGGACCTGCCGTCGGCGGCTCGCTCAGCGACAACGGCGGTGTGGACGGCGCCGCGTCCCCGGTCGCGGTCATCTGATGCAACGACGGCTCCGCCTGCGGCGCGGGCGGGTTCTCGTGCGCGAGCATCTGATGCAACGTCGAATCCGGCGGCGGCGCGTCGTTAGTAGCGGTCATCTGATGCATCGATGGTTCCGGCGCCGGTGCCGGCGCATCCGCGCTCGCTGTCATCTGATGCATCGACGGTTCGGGCGCGGGTGATGGCACGTCCCCGGTCGCGGCCATCTGC
>JBAWCX010000659.1:0-9422 GCA_049590495.1 Binatus sp. (SeqCode) | reverse complement strand
CCTAACCCCTTCCCTCGAGGGAATCGCCCCCGGCGCATGGGGGACAGTCGCGCGGAGAATCAGAGCGTGGTGTCCTCTTCTACTTCGCGATTGCGACGGCGTAGTCGCGGCCTTCCCATTCGCGCGTCTCGCGCCAGTTGAACGTGAAGCGAATCGGTGCGGCGCTGCCGGTGCCGATGTCGATGTCGACGTAGTCGAAGCCGAGCGGCGTTGAAGTCGACGCGGTGTCATTGGCGTGCTGCCATTCGTTGTTGGTCCAGTGAAGCGTAAACGGCCGAGTCGCCTGGATGCGCAGGCGGTCGCCGGGTGAAACCGACCTGATGCGGTGGTTGGATTTCCAGACGGATAGGCGGCTCGGTTTTCGTCCGGGCTTCTGGTAGCGGTCCTTCACTTCGGAAATCATATCGAACACGCGGCCGTCCGAGACCGAGCGCAACAGCTTGATGTACTCGGCATGCGCCCACATCAGGGGCGTCGCGCTGCCGGTCTGGTAGCCATACTTGAGCAGCGCGTGCCTCAGGTCGGGTTGATCCCAGATTTGCTCGGGCAGCAACTGGGTCGAGTTCGCAAAACCTTCCATCGCTTTGATGTAGGGCATCGGGTCGCGGCCTGCCGCGAACTCGTAATGACCGCGCTCGCCGGTCAGCAGAGGCCACGGACGCCCGCGACCCCATACGATGAACGGACCGCCGTCGTCGCGCTGTCCGTAGCCGTCGTGGGTATAGCGGCGCCAGCACGGACCGGCGGGGAAATCGGTCTTGATGACGGCGTCGATGACACGCAGCGAATCTTCCATCAGCGGATCACCGGCTTTGCGAATCCCGTAACGGACCAGCTCGAGAAATCCGCCGTCAACGATTTCCGCGACCGGGAACTCGGTCTGCTCGCCGGGCCCGCGGTTGTGAATGGAGACGCGCTTGCCCTCGAGGCTTTCGTCGGCCTCGGGATCGCCGGTGTCGATGGGATTGATGCGGACGAAGTGGCGCTTGATGCCGGGGACGAGGAAGCCGTGGTTGGTGACGGTCCAGGCTTCGATGTGCGCTTCGAGGAAGTCGGCGTAGTCCTCGATGAATTTCGCGGTCGCCGGGTCGCCGCGATCGCGGGCGAAGCAGGCCGCGCAGACCAGGCCGGCGATATTCGCCGCCAGCGTCGAGGGCGAGTAACCGGCGTTTTCTTCCCATCGCTCCTGCGGCGTGGGCGGGCCGTTCTCGATTAGAAAAAAGGCCGCCCGCAGCACCATTGGATACGGATCGAAATCTTTGAGCCCGCCATGCTTGTGCATCCGCCACGCGAGCATCATTGGAAACGAGACTTCGTCGAGCTGAACGCCATTCCAGTAGGGCCGGCCGTCGATCCAGAAATTCTGCGGGAAGCCGCCGTCGGGACGCTGCGCACATGCCAGGTAAATGAGTGCGCGCAGCGCGGTGGCGACGTCACCGGCGGCGGCCAGGCCGGTCACGCTGTTGACCATGTCGCGGGTCCAGACGAGATGATAGCCGCCAAGGTCCTCGTCGCCCTTGGCTTCGCCCCAGGGGATGCTGAGTGAAGCGATCAGCGCGCCGGGATAAGATTTGTCTTCGTGGGAGAGGAGTAATTCGCGGCCGCGGCGATAGAGAGCGCCGCCGTCGCCGGCGAATTCTTCGAGCGGCAGGAAATGTCGGGACGCGCGATCCCATTGCTCGAGAAAGCGCGCGCGATGCTCGGTGAAAGGATCAGCCAGCGACTGATGCAGGGTAGTCACGGCGCGATTGAGCTCGCGGCCGAAGCCGACGCCAAGGGTAAAGGTGTAACCCTTGCGCAAATCGATCTCGGCGGTCAGCGCGATATTGCCGTCGAGCGCGGCGGCAAATTGATGGTCCATCTTGAAGTTGGCGCTGACGTCCTGCCATCCGTCGGTGCTGCCCACATATCCGCATGAACATTTCAGAAAAGGCACGGTGGCTCCCAAAGCCAGCCATGCGTTGTCTTTGTTGGCGGTTATGAACTCGTGTCCGACCATCCTGGTCACGTGGCCGTTGTTACCCCATCCGCCGACACCTAGATGTGGCGCGAGCAGTACATAGAGATGGAGCTTCTTGAGCAGCTCCGCGTCGCCCTCGAGGCGGGTGTGGATGAGCAGGGTCGGCAGATGAGGATCGGTAATGACTTCCTTGAGGAGACGATAGCGGCCGTCGGGCGAACTACTGACGATTCGCACGCCGAGTCCGATGGCGTCGAGGTACTCGGTGCTGGATTCGAGATGGCGCTCGTCATGGAAGAAGGTCTCGCCATCGGTGACGAGGTACTGGAGGTCGCGGACCTGTGGCTGATCGATGGTGGGGAAATAAATCTCGTTCAGGATGCCGGCGGAGGTGGTGAACCACAAACGGCTCGACGAGGAATAGGCAGTGCAGACCGCGTCCTTCGCGCTGCGGGTCCATCGCGGCTGGATACCGGGCGCACCGGTGGCGACCGGAGAGGTCAGAATTCGTGCCATGCGACACTCCCTTCAATTCGTTTCGGGTCAGACAGTTTCGGGTTGTTCCGGCGTTGTCAAGGATGGCTTTTCGGCGGGCTTAAGTCGAAACATCCAGGCGACGCCGACACTGAGCGCATAGAGCAGTAGCAGCGGAATGGCGAGCAGGAACTGCGAAATCATATCGGGCGGAGTGAGAGCCGCGGAGACGATGAAGATGGCGAGGATCGCATAGCGCCAGTAGCTGAGCATCATCTTGTAGTCGATCATCCCGAGCTTGGTGAAGAAGAACGCAAAAATCGGCATCTCGAAGGTGAGCGCGAACGCCAGCAGGAGCTTGGATGAGAACGCGAGATACTCGCTGATGCGAATGGTCGGGGTGACGCCGATGCTCGCGTATTGACCGAGGAAGAACGCATAGCCGATTTTGAAAACCACGGCCCAGCAGAAGTATCCGCCGAGCACAAAAAACATCGTCGCGAAGAAGACGAATGGCTTGGCCATTTTGCGTTCGGTTTCGTACAAACCCGGCGCGATAAATTTCCAGAGCTCGTAAAATACCGCGGGGCTGGCGATGAACAGGCCGGCGATGAGCGCGACTTTGATCTTGGTGTAAAACGCCTCGCCGACTCCGGTCCCGATCAGCAGCACCTTGCCGCCGGAGACCTCGCGAATCGGCCAGGTCAGCATGTGGAAGAGCGGATCGGCGACTGCGTAGGCAATGATGAAGCCGACGCCGATTGCGATGAAGGCGCGAATCAGGCGCGTGCGCAGTTCCTGCAGATGCTCGATGAGGGACATCCCGGCCTGTTCCGGGGTGGTCGCCTCGATGAGTGCTGGCGGTGTGATATTCTCGCTAGGCACAGTGCGGATTAACCAGCTATGTATTCTCGGGAGGACGAATGGGAGCGGGCGGCTCGGACTTGGGCGCGTCGGGCTGTGTCGTGGCCGGCGCTGGCGCTTTGGAGGCGGGCGCCGACGCGGCCGGCTCGTCGAGCACCTCGGTCAGCTCGTGGAGGACGGTATTGCTCGCCAGGCGCAGCTCGCGCAAGATTTTTCCGACCGTGCGCATAACCTCGGGCAGGCGTTCGGGGCCGACTACGATGAGCGCGATCGCAAGAATCAGAACTATTTCAAAAAGGTCCAAAGTTCGATGACCGTTCGCCGCAATTGCAGCAATTCGATGACTATTCAACGCGCGGGGAAATTCCGCGCAACTTTATCTGCTCCATGCCAGTTAATCATTATATCGGGGTGTCAACGATGCTTAAAACCGGAGTCGTCGCGGATCGCCGCTACCTGAAGCACTTCGCCGGACGGGCGCATCCCGAGCGTCCGCAGCGCGCCGAGGTGATGATCGAGATGGCGGAGTCGCTCACCCGGCCGGACTTGAGGATGATGGCGCCGCGCGAAGCGACGCAGGAGGAAATCGCGAGCTGCCATACACCTGAGTATATCGCGACAGTGGCGCGGACGGGGTCGATGGATCGGTTCGACTTCGATCCGGATACGCATACCTCTCGCGATACCTACGAGACCGCGCTGCTTTCTGCCGGCGGCGTGCTTACAGCAGTCGAGGCGGTGATGGACGGAGCAATAGATAATGGATTTGCTATTGTGCGGCCGCCGGGGCATCACGCACTGCCTAATCGGGCGATGGGATTCTGCTTCTTCAACAATGTAGCAATCGCGGCGAAGTGGCTATTGGAATCGCGCGGACTCAAGCGGGTGATGATAGTCGATTGGGACGTGCATCATGGCAATGGCTTGCAGGACATATTCTACGAATCGCCCGAAGTGCTTTACGTATCCACGCATCAGTTTCCGCATTACCCCGGCACCGGCTCGCTCCACGAAATCGGCTACGGCGCGGGAATGGGCTTCACCGTCAATCTGCCGATGCCGGCAGAATTCGGCGACGCCGAGTATCTGCGGGTTTTCGATCGCCTGATCATGCCGGTCGGACGCCATTTCAAACCCGAGTTCATACTCATCTCTTCAGGCTTCGACGGGCACTTCCGCGATCCGCTCGCGCAGATGCGCCTGACGGAGGCGGGATTTGCAGCGATGGCGCGAAGGGTGAAGCGGCTGGCAGCGGAATGCTGCGGCGGGAAGATGGTCGCGGCGCTCGAAGGCGGCTATGACCTCGAAGCAATCGCGGAGTCGGGACGCGCGGTGGTCGACGAATTTGGACGCGACGCCGATGAACCGATTCGTCCGGGCGAGGGCGGCGATCGAGTGATGCCGATGATCGAGCGGGCTGCGCAAAACGTCGGGCGCTTCTGGAACCTGGGCTAGGGCTGTCAATGCCTCCGAAGCAGGGCGCGGCGGACAAACTCCCGGGGCAGAACGAGGGCGCGCGCAGTCGTCTCGTTTCAATAGGCAGTTCGAGTCAGCGTGAATACTCACTGGACAAGCCGACAATAGCCATTGGCAGTCATCCGTCGAACGATGTGGTGCTCGAAGACACGACGGTATCGCGCCGTCACGCAACGATAACTCGCACGGCGGGCGGTCTCGAGCTGGCGGACCTCAGCTCGACCAACGGTACGTTCGTCAACGGCGGGCGATTGCGGAAGCCGACCGCACTCAAGCCCGGCGATGAGATCAAGTTCGGCTCGGTCCGGTTTGCATTCGATCCAGCGTCCGTGCCGCGCCGCATGCGACGCGGACTGGTGATGCTGACCGTGATGTTCATCGTGGGATTCGCGGTCGCGCGCTATCAGAGCGAGATCGGATCCGCGACGTCGGCAATGGTTGGATGGATTACGTCGCGCCGGTCCAACTCTGAGCCTTCCGCGACCAATACTCAGGCCAATAGTCATACGAATACTCAGTCGGCGTCGGCCAACTCGCAGGCAATAGCAAGTTCAACGCCAGCGTTGTCGGCGAATCCCGCAGCGGTCGAGCCCGAATGGCTACGGCGAGTGAACTACTACCGCGCGATGGTCAAGCTGCCGCCGATAGTCGAAGATCCGGAGCTGAGCAAGGGTGATCGCGCGCATACGATGTACATCGTGAAGAACTACCACGACGCGATCGAGGGTCGCGGACTCGGCGCCGAGATGCATACGGAGGATCCGGGGAGCCCGAACTTTACGCCTGAGGGACTCGAGGCGGCCAAATCCAGCGACATGGATGTGTGGTCGATGAGAGGCGTATCCCGCACGGACACATGGGGTTCGCCGGCGTGGTCAATCGACGGTTGGATAGCGCTCCCGTTCCATCGCATGCCGATACTGAATCCCCGACTGACTAGTGCGGGCTTCGGAATCTACTGCGAAGCGGGAGCGTGCGCGGCTGGACTCAACCTGTTGAAAGGCTCGCAGGGGAAGATGCCGGCGGATGCGGCGGCGGCGCTCCCGATCGAGTTTCCTCCTGACGGCGGGACCGTCGCGACAACGTCGTTCGCCAACGAATGGCCCGATCCGCGCACCAGTTGTCCCGGCTATGCCCCTCCAAGCGGACTGGCTATTACAATTCAGCTCGGTAACTGGATGGAAACTCATCTCAGCGAATACTCACTTGCGCGTGAGAATGCTGACGGCGGCCGCGTCCCGGTTGAAGCATGCGGCATCGATTCGACCAGCTACTCGAATCCCGATGCATACTCGCAAGAGCTAGGGCGCAACGTTCTGAAGTCTTACGGCACGGCCGTGGTGATTCCACGCACACCGCTGGAGAAGGGCGCGAAGTACGCGGTGTCGATGACCGCGAACGGCAAGCGATACGATTGGACTTTTGCCACCGGCCCATGATGTAGTGCCGCCCGTTAACACATGGTTATCGAGGTTCTTCAGTCATCTTGAAACGCGCGGTATTAGTGGTAGTGGCGATCTGGTGTTGCGGCATGGTCGGGTGTGTCGAGTGGGCCGAGGATTCGCATGGTAATCTGCGATCGTTGGGCCTGCCGGGTCTGCCACTCTGGACATCAAAAACGCCGCCCGCGCCGCCGACCCCGGCCGAAATGGGATACACGCCCGAGGAAGCATCCAAGATGAGCGGCCCGATTCTGGTCGTGACACCGGACGCATCGATCAAAACCTACCGGTACCGCTACTATCAAACCGGGGAAAACAAGTGCCAGGAAGATCTCCAGAAGATCCTGGCCGAGCGCACGGCAAGCAATGCAACCGGCCTCGCCCCGTACTGCACGGCGCCTCCTTCAGCTTCATCTGCGTCTGCTCCGCCTCCATCTCCATCTCCGGCTCCGGCCGCGAAGGGCAATGAGTTTGTCTTTTGAATGGTTCCGGGATTGAGCGCAGAGCCCGGAAGTAGCCGCAAGTGCTGAGGGCGCAGGCCGCACGTCTGCTGGCTGTCGATCGCGAGGCGGCTGGCACGCGGTTGCTGCTGCTGAAGCGCGACGAGGCGGTGGTTGGGTCCGCGGAAGGGTCGCCACTGCATCTCCCCGATCCGAGCGTCAGAGATCGTCATGCGATCATCAGATACGCGCGTGGCCGTTACTATGTCGTCGATCTCAGGTCGTCGGAAGGCACGTTCGTCAATGGACGGCGGATTCGTCGCAGGCGCGCGCTCAAGCACGGCGACATCCTCCGATTCGGCGGCGCGGCTCCGTACCGGTTTATCGATCCGGATGCGCTCAAGCGGCGACGTTGGCGTCGGATCCGGCGCGCCAGCGCGGTTATCGCCATCCTCGTCGCAATCGGATTGGCGGACCATTTCGAGAAATGGGGCCTCTTTTCCGCCGCGACAATCACGCAGATTGCCGGGTGGGTGGATTCGCACGTCACGCCGAAGCGGGTCGAAGCGCCAATAGCCAAAGTTGCGAATGCGCCGGCTGCCGCGGCGTCAATGGCGCGCGCCACGAGTACGCCAGCGCCGCCGATCTATGCCGCCACAGTGCCGGCTCCACCACCGACCGTGCCGATGACAGAGGCAACGAAGACGGCGTCGTTGTCGCCACGTCCACGTCGGACCGCGCGACCGTCGCATCGCGCGACGCCTTCGTCGGCGGCATCAGTGACAGCACCCGCGGCGGCGCCGGCGTCGTTGCCGGCAGCGGAGGAAGTACCCGGCACCGCCAGCACAAGTTCGAACTGGCTAACCGTCCTGAATGGATACCGCGCGCGCCTGAAGGTGCCGCCGGTCGGAGAAGATCCGGCGCTCAGCCGCGGCTGCCTCGCACACGCCAAATATCTGATGACGAACTATGGAAAGATGATGGCCCACGGCGGATCGCCCGGCGCCTTGTTCCATCAGGAGGACGAATCGAAGCCGGGATATTCGCCCGAGGGACTCAAAGCCGCGCAAGCCAGCGACGTCGTGTATCAACCCCGGAACAAGATGACCCAGGACCAGCTGATGGAGCAGGCGATCGAATGGTGGATTTCGGGACCGTTCCATCGCCCAGAGCTCCTGAGTCCTGAGCTCAAACAGGTAGGGTTCGGCCGGTACTGCGAGGGAGTGGGATGCGTGTCGGCACTCAATACCGTCAGCGATTCGGCGCTGGCGCTTCCGGGTGGCAGCCCTCTGGCCGAGCCGATCGAGGTTCCTCCAGATGGCGCGACCGTCAAGGCGCCGAGATTCGGAGGTGAGTGGCCTGATCCGGTGTCGTCGTGCCCTGGCTACTCGGCGTTTGCGCCGGCGATCACGCTCCAACTCGGATTGCACGTGCCGGCGAAGATAACCGACGCATCTCTAACCCAGACCACTGGCGCGGCGGCAGGGACGAAAGTCGATACCTGCGCCTACGATTCCGATGGCTACACGAATCCTGACCGCGGCGCCCAAGCCAGGGGCCGCGAGGTCCTCAAGTCGTTCGGCGAAGTGGTGATGATGGTGCGGGATCCGCTCGCCAGCGGAGAAACCTATCGCGTTGCCATGACCGTGAACGGCAAGCCGTACACTTGGAGCTTCACCGCGGCGCACTGAACGACGATCGGCTAGCGCTGGAAGTCGACGGCGATGATCGTCGCCATCGAGTCGAGCGCGCTGTCGGGCGTCGCAATCACGAGCTCGCCGATCGGATCCTGGTTGAACAGCGTGTCGGCCGCGGCGATTCGCTTGCGCACCTTGAGCGAAATAGTACTCGCCAGCGGACGCACGTCGCCGACGTGTCGAACCTTCACACCGCGCACCGAGACGGACTCGTACGGTTTCATGAGCACGTGCAGGTAAACGCGATTGCCGCGGCGCGTCGACGGTCCGTAAAACTGCCACGGCTCAAGGCCGGGGTCGGTGCCGACGATCGCCTCGTTGTTGCGATCCATCCAGTCGCCGATCGCTTCGAGCCGCTCGACATGTTCGGGCGGCAGCGCGCCGTCGCCCATCGGACTCACGTTGAGCAATAGATTGCCGCCCTTGCCGGCCACTTCGCACAGAGTGTGAATGAGAGAGCGCGTCGACTTGAGGTCGCGGTCGGAAGGATTGTAGCCCCAGCTATTGTTGATCGTCAGACAGGTCTCCCACGGGCCCTCGGGCGGGCGGGGCGGAACGGCCTGTTCGGGCGTTTGATAGTCGCCGTAGCCGGGAATGCGGTCGTTGATGACGACCTCGGGCTGGAGCGAGTGGATCATCTCGACGAACTCGCGCGACTTCCATTCTTCCGGCGTGCGCTCCCATCCGCCGTCGAACCAGAGCAGATCGATCTTGCCGTAGTTGGTCAGCAGCTCGCGCATCTGGGCGAACATGAACTCGATGAACCTATTCCACTGCTCAGGCGTCGAGCGGCGCCAGTTGCCCCACTTGTAAGGTTTGTCCGACTCGAGAAACGCTGGATAGTCAGGATGATGCCAATCGATAAGTGAGTAGTACAGTCCGACCTTGAGGCCTTCCGAGCGGAACGCATCTGTATATTCGCGAACTATATCACGCTTGAACGGCGAATACTCAATTGAATAGTCAGAATGTCTAGTATGGAACATCGAGAAGCCGTCGTGATGCTTACTAGTCAGAACGGCGTATTGCATACCGGCGCGTTTAGCCATTCGGGCCAGCGCGCGGGCGT
>JBAWCX010000658.1:0-25631 GCA_049590495.1 Binatus sp. (SeqCode) | reverse complement strand
GCGCGATATCGCGAAGCGAATCGGAATCAAGGCGCCGTCCCTGCTGCATCATTTTCCCTCGAAGCAACAGCTCTACCTCGCGGTGCTCGACAAGATGTTCGAGAGTCTCGAGGACGCGGCCAACGCGATTGCGTGGGGGCGCGAGAGCCGGCAGGAGCGGATGCGCCAGGCGGTCGCGGGCGCGGTCGATTTTATCGCGAGCCATCCGGATTTCGTGCGAATCATGTGGAAAGAGATGGCCGACGAAAGCGGCGTTGGGCGGCAAGTGCTCAAGCGGCGGCTGCCGCCGCTGTTTTCCACCGCGGTGAACTTTATTTTCCGCGGTCAGCGCGACGGCGAGTTCCGCACCGAGGTCGATCCGCTGCATTTCATGTGGAGCCTCAACTCGATCACGATTGGTTACTTTACGACCGCCGCGATGGTCCGGCGGCTGTGGAACATGAACCTGCTCGAGCCCGCGATGATCGAGCGGCGCAAGCGCGAAGTGATCGACATGGTCGAGCGCACGCTGTTCACGGCCAAAACAGACTCCCGCACGCCCGAGCCGTCACGCGAATAGACACTGAAAAAAAGGAATAGGTACTGAAAAATGAAGTTGGGAACTTTTTATGAGCATCAGCTGCCGCGGCCGTGGAAAGAGGGTTCGGAGCTGAAGCTGTTCCAGGACGCGCTCGACCAGGTCGAGCTGGCGGACCGGCTCGGCATCGACCATATGTGGGAAGTGGAGCATCACTTCCTCGAGGAATACGCGCATTCGTCCGCGCCCGAGATTTTCCTGGCGGCTGCCAGTCAGCGCACGAAACAGATTCGGCTCGGTCACGGAATCGTGCTGCTGCCGCCGGGTTACAATCATCCGGCGCGCGTGGCGGAGCGAATCGCGACGCTCGATTTGGTGAGCGGCGGCCGCGTCGAGTTCGGCACCGGCGAATCGTCGGCGGAGCTGGAGTTGGGCGGGTTTGGCATTCCGCGCGCCGACAAGCGCGAGATGTGGCAGGAGTCGCTCGGCGCGATCGCGCGGATGTTCGTCGAGGATCCGTTTCTGGGCCATGAGGGCAAGTACTTCAAGATGCCGGTGCGCAACGTGGTGCCGAAACCCGTGCAGAAACCGCATCCGCCGTTGTGGGTCGCGTGCTCGCGGCGCGAGACGATTCATCTGGCGGCCAAGCTCGGAATCGGCGCGCTCACGTTTGCGTTCGTGTCGCCGGAAGAGGCGCGGCAGTGGGTCACCGACTATTACACGACGCTGGAGAATGAGTGCGAGCCGATCGGATACGCGATCAACGCGAACATCGCGATCGTCACCGGCTTCATGTGCGACGAAAATGCCGAGCGGGCGCATCAGATGGGCGAAGAGGGACTGAAGTTTTTTTCATATGCGCTCGGCCATCATTACGCGTTCGGGCGGCACGAGCCGGGCAAGACCAGTATCTGGAACAATTTCAAAACCAGCCCGATCACTTTGCCGGGCATGGACGGCACGAACTCGTGCGTCGGCTCGCCCGACCAGATTCGCACCCGGCTGCGCGAATTCGAGGAATCCGGCGTCGACCAGGTCGTGTTCATCTCGCAGGCGGGCAACAACAAGCACGAGGACATCTGCTCGTCGCTCAACCTGTTCGCCGAGAAGGTCTTGCCCGAGTTCAAGGAGCGCGAGCAAAAGCGCGCGCATCAGAAGGCCGAGCGAATCGCGCCGATCCTCGAGAAGGCGATGAAGCGCAAGCGCGAGCCGCAGATTCCAAAGAGCGACGGACCGACGATCGTGCAGGCCGGGATGCTCGTGTAGTTACGCGGCAGTTAGATGAAAGGCCGTCCCGAGCGGGGCGGCCTTCTCATTTTCGCGTCAATCTTTCACCGGCGCCGTCGGCGCAGGTCCGACGCGAGTGAACTGCACCGGGAATCCGTGGCATGAGCTTGGATCGACAAGCTCTTCGCGGAAATTGCTCGCGTCGCTGACGACTATTCGCGCCTTCACCCATCGCGCCCCCTGGAATCCATGTTCGGCGCAAATCTGATCGGCCTTCACGATACCTGGCACGTTTTGATCGAGCGTTCCCTTCCACACGACCTGGCCGGCCGGGATATTTTTGTTGCCGTCGACGAGGGTCGCGAGGTAATTGCGGCCGCGCAGCATCTTGTCGAGACCGATAACCACTCGCAGCGGTCCGCCCGGATAAGTGGCCATCCAGTTTCCATTGAGCAACCGCGCGACGTTCATCGGCGGCGGTGGCGCCTGCGGTGCATACGGCATCTCTACCGGCATCGATTCAGACGCTGCGTATTGGAACGATTGCGAACTGCATGAGGAAGCCACGCACGCGAGCAGAATCGAGGCGACCACGGCGGCGGTCGAAGTTCGTGAGCGGCTGCTGATCCTCGGACGCGGCATAGATTCCTCCAGCGGACGGATGGTCGAGTATAGACTGAGCACCGGCGCAGCACAGTAGATTGCCGCACCTGGAGTGGGATTACGAGCGGCGAGCGAAGTAGGCAGTACCGCGCCTCGAACCGGCACTGGCTATATGAGTTGGTATGCGCGCGCGACGTTCTCGCCGAGGATTCCGCGGCGTCCCGACTCCTTCATCGGCGCGATCATCCCCTTCAGCTCCTCGAGGTAGTTCCCCGGATGGTCGGGATGCGGATAGTCAGTCGCCCAGAAGAACTTGTCCTCGCCGACAATCTGCATCATGGCCGCAATAGTACGTTCGTCGGGATCAGCCGAGATGTAACACTGGCGCTTGAAGTAGTATGACGGCTGCTCCTTGAGGCGGACCGTCGCGCCGAGCGTGGTACCGTTGAAGATGGCGTCACCGCGATCCAGGAAATAGCCGATCCATCCGGCTTGCGATTCGAGCACTACCACGCGCAGCTTCGGAAAGCGGTCGAATACGCCCAACTGGAAGAACGTTCCGAACGCATGCTGCACACCCTGGCCCGCGAAGAGATCGAAATACCACGCGGCCCAGCCGAAGTTGTCGTAGCGATGGTGGATGCCGAAGCTGACGGGCTCGAAGGTCGGATGAATCGCAAGCGGGACGCCGAGATCCTGCGCCGCGGCGAAGACCGCGTCGTGGCGCGGGTCGCCGTGCGGAACGCGGGTGATGGTGAACGGGCAGACGAACGCGCCTTTGCATCCGTCCTTCACGGCGCGCTCGAGCTCGCGCGCCGCTTCGGCAGGATCGCCGAGCGACAAATGCGCAATTGGGATCAACCGTCCGCCGGAGTCGCGGCAGAAATCCGCGATCCAGCGGTTGTACGCGCGACAGTATGCGGCCGACAGCTCGGCGTCGAAGAGTTCGGCTTCCCAGAGCAGCCCGATCGTCGGGTAGAGAATCGATTTCTCCATCCCTTCCCGATTGAGCAGCTCGAGCCGCTCCTTCATGACCATCGTTCCGAAGGCCGCGCCCTTCAGGTAGGTATCTTCGGGCTTCGGCGCGAGCATCCGCAACTGTTCGGGCTTGACCCCGCCGCGCGTTGAGGACTCGCGCAATTTCCTCGCGTCCTCGACCTTCTTGCCCATGCCGCCGAGCGATCCGAGCAGCCCGGGCCGCGTCATTTTGGCGCGCTTGCGATCGATTTCGAGATATTCGAAGCCGTCGTCGCCGACCCGGATGCGCATCGCGCGCTCGCGATATCTGGGGTCGATGTACTTCTCCCAGAGATCCGGCGGCTCGAGGATATGTCCGTCGCAATCAATCACCAGTTCTTCGGTCTTCATAGTATCTGCTCCGCATTACTCAGTAGTCACAAAATCCGGACTGAGTAGTTCAAAAGATCGCGAGTGGATTGACCGGCGACGCGGTGCCGCGCTCGAGAATCAACGGCGCCATCGTGAACAGGAACTCGTTGCGGCCAAGGCCGGCGGATACGGACGACACCGCGTCGAGGTCGGCGTTGTCGATCAGATGTATCCCCATCGTGACCAGCGCACCGACGTGAATCGGCAGCGGAATGCCGTCGTAGCCGCTCGGCACGACGTCGCTGACAGCGTCGCAGCCGAGAACCGCGACGCGCCGCTCGTGGAGCCATGGAAGGCAGGCGGCGTCGAGGCCGGGTAGGCCGACGCGCATCGGATCCCATCCGCCTTTTACTTTGCGCATCGCGGCGCGGCCGGTGCGGACCATCAGGACGTCGCCTTCTTCGACGCGAACGTTCTGCGCTTTCTCGGCGGCGTCGAGATCTTCAGGGAGGATTCGCTCGCCCGGCTCCATCCATTCGATCTTTTTGAGCCGCGCGATATCCAACAGGACGCCGCGGCTGACGATACCGGCGCGCGTCACGTCGATCGCGCACTTTTTTGCGCCATGCGATCCTACTTCGCTTGCGTCGAAGCCGTTGTACATTTTGTTCTGCCAGAACACGTGACAGAGCGCGTCGATATGAGTATTCGCCATCCCATGCGGCGCGATTGCGAAATAGTCACCGGAATAAGGAAGGGCCTGCTCGTGCGCGTCGGCGCCCGCCTGCACCATCAAGTGAGTAACCGGAGAAGGATTGTCGGGCGCGGGGATAGTCGCGAGCGGCAGCGCCATCGAGACGCTCTCGCCGGTTTGCACCAGGCGCGCAGCGGCAGCGCGTTTCTGATTGGTGATAAAGTTCAGCGCGCCGCGTTGGTCGTCCTTGCCCCAGCGGCCACAGTTGCTGAGCTTCTCGAACATTCCTTTCACGTCCGAAGGCGAAAGCTTTTGCGCCATGATAATCTCTCCGGGAGGACAGGTTGCGTGAAAAAACCCGTATAGCACGCCCGGCGGCAGGCCTGTCAATTTGAACGCTCGGTATGCATTTCCGGCGTGCGATTCGGAGTGACGAGTTGGGCAACGAATACATCGAAGCGGCGCGCGTCTTTCACGAGATCACGAAGCATTCTTACACCAGCGTGCGTTCGTCGCCGCATTTTCTGGACTGGGACACCAAGCCGCTGCCTTACAAGATCTATCCCGGCGCCGCGTCGGTCGCGCTGCCGCGCGATCTGAATCTTTCCTCGACGCCGACGCTCGCGGCGCTTTCGTCGTATGTGCCGGCCGATTTTTCGGCGCCGATCGAAACGGCCGCTCTGACGCGAATCCTGTTTTGTGCCGACGGCCTGACGCGGCACAAGCGGATGGGCGCCGACGACTATCATTTCCGCGTTGCGGCGTCCGCGGGCGCGCTGTATCCAGTCGAGATTTATGTGGCGGCGGGCGACGTGGACGGCCTCGAGACGGGCCTCTACCATTTTTCGCCGGCGGATTTGCGGATGGCGGGGCTCAGACGCGGCGACTGGCGCGGTTACATGGCGGACGCGGCCGCAAAGCGCTCCTCGATTCGGCGCGCGCGTGCGGTGATTGCGATGTCGGCGATTTATTGGCGCAGCGAATGGAAGTATCGCGCGCGGGCTTATCGCTATTGCTATTGGGACGCGGGAACCATCCTCGCGAACCTGCTGGCAGCGGCGGCGGCTGAGGAAATTTCCGCGGAGGTGATCACCGCATTCGAGGATCCGGCGCTCGAGGCGTTGCTCGGAATCGACGGCGATCGCGAGGGTATGATCGCGCTGGTTGCGCTCGGACACACCGACGAGCCGGCTGCGCCATCGCCTGAGGTCGAGCCGCTGTCGCTCGAAACGATCCCGCTTTCGTCGAAGGAGATCACCCATCCCGACCTCGTCAAGATCCATCGCGAGTCGCGACTGGTCACGGCCGACGAGGTCGCCACAGTTTCCGCTGCGAAGCTGGATTCAACTCCGCCGCCGTCGAATACGAACGAGCTTCGCTTCGAAACTGTGGCGTCGGAAGAGTCCGCCGGACTTGGCGAGACGATTTTACGCCGCGGATCGTCGCGCGCGTTTGCGCAGGAAGCGATTACCGCCGAAGAACTCGCGACGATCATGGCCGCTTCCAGCGAGCATCCGAAGGCCGATTTTCCGCCGTTGACCGACACTTACCTGATCGTCAACGCGGCCGACGGGATGGAGCCCGGTGCGTACTATTACAACCGCCAGGCGCGCGCGTTCGAGCTGCTGAAGGCGGGCAACTTCCGCGGCGAGGCTGGGTACCTATGCCTCGAGCAGCCGCTCGGCATGGATTGCTCCGCGCTCGTCGTTTACATGGCCGATCTCGAACGTGCGCTGCAGGCGTTGGGGAATCGCGGCTACGGCGACGCGCATCTCGAAGCGGGAATTCTCGGCGGCCGTGCCTACCTGGCCGCATACTCGCTCGGCCGCGGCGCGACGGGACTCACTTTCTATGACGACGACACAACTAAATTTTTCGAGCCGCACGCGGCAGGAAAAAGTCCGCTGTTGATGGTGGCGCTCGGAATCACCCGCTCGCGGATGAAATCGTAAAGACGGTTTGCGACATTCCGGATACCGATCAGATCGAAGCCGCGAGCGCTCGGTCCGCCTATGTTCACTCGATTCGATCTGGTTATTCTTTCGCAGAGGTTGATAGTTGCATGAATCTGCCCGAGTTGAAGAATTTGGACCTCAGCATCGCTCGAGCCCGAATCGCACTGTCGCTCATCGCGATGCTCTCACTGTACATCGATCCGAGCACGGCAGGTGGCCTCTTCCACCTGAACGCTTACGCGTTGACACTTCTGCTCTGCCATCTGGCGTACAGCAGTGGAATGTATCTGGCGCTCAGCCGCCGCTTCGCGGACGGGAACCTTCAAGTGCTTTCAACCAGCTTCGATTTGTTCTTCGCGACCGCGGTCGCGTTCATAACCGAAGGGCAAACGAGCGCTTCGTACGTATTTTTTGTCTTCGCGATTGTCGCTACCGGAAGCCGCGCGAAGTCGCGTCCAATAGCAACGGTGACGTTTCTAAGCGTGGCTCTGTATTTGCTGGTGATAGTGCTGACCAGGGGAGTAACCAGTGTTTACGATATGCGGGCGGTCTACCTCGCGATCGCCGGGTACCTGATTGGCTTCTTTTCGCAACAGCGTTCCCTGTTTGAGACGCAGGTGCGTGAGCTTGAAACACGCGCGGAGCGACAGTCGATCGCCCGCTCATTGCACGACGGTTACGTCCAGGCGCTGGCCGGAGTTAACTTGCGCCTCGAGACCTGCCGCGCTCTCCTGAACAGGAATCGCCCGCAAGATGCGCTTTCGGAAATCACGGATCTGCAAACCGGCGTTGCGCGCGAGTACGATGCGGTGCGAATTTATCTGCGCTCGCTCGCCGGGATCGACCAGGAACTTACTGAACGCGCGGCGCAGACTTCTGATCCAAGCTTTGAAGTTCGCGCCGCGTTCAGTGGCCGCAGTCTTCTTGGCGAGCATATACTGCAGATCATGCTCGAAGGCCTGCGCAACAGCAGGAGCCACGGTTTGGCTAACCTGGTGAGGATTGACGTGCGCGAGGTCGAGGACAAGGTTTCGATCACTATCGAGGACGATGGTGTGGGCTTGTCAGACTCGTCGTCGCGGCCGTGGGCGATCGCCTCGCGGGTCGCGGAATTGGCAGGGCATATGAGCATGCACAGCGATGGCAGCACCAGATTGCAAATCGATCTTCCGAACGACTAGGCATGCGAACACCGCTGCGTCTAATTATCGCCGACGATCACGCGCTCTTCCGGCAGGGACTGAAGTCGCTGCTCCTGCTTCAATCGGACACCCAGGTCGTCGCTGAAATAGAATCGGCGAATGAGGTTGAGCCGGTCGTTTCCGGCGCGGACGGCGATATTCTTCTGCTCGATCTGCAGATGGACCGCTGGATGATGGAAGACATCCCGCAGCTCAGCCGTCTGACCAATGTGATCGTGCTGACCGCGAGCGAAAGTGCCGAAAATGGAGTTAGAGCCTTGCGACTCGGCGCCAAGGGCGTTGTACAGAAGCGATTCGCGATCGAGACGCTGATGATGGCGGTGCGATCGGTCGCGGATGGAATGGTCTGGATGCCGCCGACGGTGCAAACCGAATTTGCGCGGCAGGAAAGCTCGAGTGGGAAAGATTTGACGCCGCGGGAATCCGAAATTGTGCGCTACGTCGCGTCGGGTCTCAGAAATATCGAAGTCGCCGAGCGGCTCTCGATAACCGAGAGCACCGTTAAAACCCATCTCAACAATATTTTTCAAAAGCTCGGCGTGCGCGATCGTCTTGAGCTGACGCATTACGCGATCAAGACCGGGATGGTCGCGGTGCTCGATCGCAGTCGCTGACACACCGCTCGCAGTGATGCGCAAATGACAGGCGCTGCCGCAAGATGCGGCATCGTCATTCTTGTCGAATTTCCCGATCGAGCAGTGCTAACTCCGAGTTAAGCGAAAATTTGAAACCTAAGATGGATCGCTCGCTCCATCGATAGGTCTACAACCTGATTCATCGTTGGATGGACTCGGGAAAATTGGCGCCGAGGCATACGTCTTGCTCCAAGACAGTGCGGCGCGATCAATGCGTCCGTCGCGCCGCGCGGATGCGCGGAGGCCAACGCCAAATCAACCTTGGAGGGAAACGATCGATGTACTCAGGAGCAACGGGACTTTGGGAGAGAATCCGCAAAAGCTGGCGAGACCCGATGGTCCGCCGCAACGCGGGTTATCTGATGGCCGGCAAGATGATCGGGCTCGGGCTCGTGCTCTTGCTGATTTCGAAATGGTATCTGCCTACCGCGGCATACGCAGACGCCGCGCCAGCGTTGCCGCCGCCGCATATCAACGCGATCAACACGGTGTGGACGCTGGTGGCGGCCTACCTGGTCTTCTGCATGCAGGTCGGCTTCGTCATGCTCGAGTCGGGATTCGCGCGCTCGCGTGAGACCGTCAACATCCTGGTCGAAGGAATCGCCGACACCTGCATCTGCGGTGTGACTTTCTGGCTGTGGGGCTTCGCATTCATGTTTTGTCCGGGGACGCCGTGGATCGGCACGACCGGCTTCATGTTGCATGGCCTCGCGCCGACTTACGGCACCACTGGAGTGCCGCTGCTCGCGTACTGGGTATTCCAGTATGCATTCGCGGACACCTGCTCGACGGTTACCTCAGGCGCAATGATCGGCCGCTGCGATTTCATTGGCGACCTGTTGTACAGCGTCGGCGTGACGGGCTTCATCTATCCGATCATCGGACACTGGGCATGGGGTCCGGACGGATGGCTGGCAAATCTTAACCCGGTCAACTTCCACGACTTCGCGGGATCGACGGTCGTCCACACTATCGGCGGGACGATCTCGCTGGCGGGTGCAATCGCGCTTGGCCCTCGTCTCGGCCGCGTCTTCAAGCGCGATGGCGGCGCACCGATGAAACCGCACGATTTGATCATCGGCGCGACCGGCGGACTGATCCTGTGGTTTGGATGGTACGGGTTTAATCCGGGTAGCACACTTTCCGCGATGGACGCACAGGGCATCGGCCGCGTCTCGTTCAACACGACGATCGCGGCGTGCTCGGCGGGCCTGACTTCGCTCTTCTATTCATACATCAAGGGGCAAAAGTGGGATCTCGCGCTGACAGTTAACGGCTTCCTGGCGGGACTCGTCGCGATTACATGCCCCTGTTACTGGGTCGATCCTGAAGGCGCGTTCCTGCTCGGAATCGGCGCCGGAATCGTGGTGGTCTGGGGTATCGACCTGCTCGAATACCTGCGCATCGACGATCCGATCGGTGCCGTCCCGGTTCATATGATCGCCGGAATCTGGGGCACGCTCTCGCTGGGCCTGTTCGCCGCCGGCAAGTACGGCGCGCCGACCGCGCTCGGGGCAGACACCAGCAGCGTAGTCACGGGACTCTTCTACGGGGGCGGCCTGGGCGTGTTGAAGGCACAGATGATCGGCAGCTTCTCGATCACGATCGCGACCTTCGTCACCTCGATGGCGCTGATGTACGCCGTGAAGTGGGGCTTCAGACTGCGCATCCCGACCGAAGGAGAAATCGAGGGGCTCGACCTGCACGAGCACGGCTTCCCCGCGTACCCGGAATATGTTGTCACGGGTAACGACGGCTGCCCGAAGAGCATCGACGACGTGCCGATCGGCAGGCGCACCATGGCGCGGCCTTCAAAAATCAAGAAGGTCGCCTAGGAGCTCGATCCTGCGCGATGTGGACCGCAGCACGGAGACTTTACGGGAGTCATCCATGCGCACGGAACAAACGGGCCGGCCTCAGTCGGAATCAGCCACCGACTCGGGGCCGGCCCGAGCATCAAACTGGAACGACCGCTTAGATGGAATCAAATCGTGATAGGCGCATGGAAAAAATTCGCAGCCTACCTTGCGCAGCAGCGACTACGGCGCAAGGTGATTGGAGCGCTCGAGGTGAATCGGCGGGCGGGAGTTCGCAACGATGGGCTTTCGCTCAAGGGCATGCGCAATCGGCTCGAGGTCGAATGGCGCGCCAGAGGCACTCATCCATGGGATCAAGGCCTGCCGCCGGAGCGAGCGGCACAGACGTTCGTGCAGCAATGCCTCGCGGATGTGGACGCCGCGATCTCCCGGTTGTTCGCGACGTTGCCCGAGGTGGATGAAATCGAGCTGCGGGTGCTCGACCCGGCTTCCGGCGATCCAATCCTGGCGGGCACAGTGTCCCGCGCGGAAGTGGCTGCGGCAACGGCCGGCTCGATTGGAATGAAACTGAAATCGCTCGGGTTGGTGTATCGACTGGCGAATTGGCAGTTCGAGTCGCTCGGCAGCTGAGAGAGTCGGTTCCGAAATAACCAGCTCGACTGCTGGTGACTACCTGATAAGCGGGTGCCTGCTGTTTGAGCAGACGCATTGCATTTTTCATCAGATTTATTCGATTTTGAAATGGCACTTTTCATGCTTTAGGCCTTCGTGCTCCCGCCCGTAACGGGAGTCCACGCGCGTGCGGCGGACAAAACCACCTCCGCCGTAAATCGAAGGAGGCAAGATGGCTGAAGAACAGAAAAAGATGGTGCCGACCCTCGGCTTGACCGGAGTCACGGTCAACGCGATGGCGCTCATCGCCCCGGGAGCCTTTCTATGGATCACGTTTGTGGTCCAGGCCGGCTACGCGTATCCGTCGGGCATGGCGATGTGGGCGGGTATCTTCGCCGCCCTGATGCTCGCGTACGCGACCGCGATCTCGTACTCGGAACTGGCCAAGCTTTATCCGGGTGCGGGCAGTTCGTATCTCTTTGCTGAGCAGGCGTTCCTCGGCAAGACGCAAGCGTACAAGTTTGCGCGCATCGCGAAATTCACAATCGGGTGGGCGTCGCACCTTTACTACTGGGTCTATCCAGGTGTGATGGTCGCGACCATGGGGGTAATGATCGGCTACATCGTGGGCAGCGTCGCGCCGTCTACGATGAACGCGGGCGTACCCGGCCCGGTTTTCATGGCGTTGATCGCGATCATCTTCTCATACGCCGTTGCCTGGATCGCTTTTCAGGGCGTCAACGGATCGACCAAGGTCAACATCGCGATCAATGCGATCCAAATCGTTGCTCTCCTGTTCTTCTCGGCGCTGGCGATTGCCTACCGAATGGGTCATCCCGCGGGTTCGACGGGGATGGCGCTCGATGGAACCTCTAAAGTACTAAGCTATTCACTAACCGGCGACACGCCGGCTCATCCGTCCGGGTGGTCAGTGTTACTTCCGCACAGCTTCAACTGGATGATGCTTCAGGCGACGATAGCAATCTTGCTGCTGGTTGGTTTCGAATCAGTCACCTCGCTCGGCGAAGAGGCGCTTAACCCGAAGAAGGATATCCCCCGTGCGGTAATCCTGTCACTCACTATCCAGTGCTTGTTCTGCTACCTGATCGAATATTTCGCCGCAAACTACTTCTTGAACAGCGCCTACAGCCTCGCCGATGCAAAGGGATCTGCCGCGCCTATCGGCGATATGTTGGTGATACTCGGGAATGCACTCTTAGGCGGGCACGGTCAGGCTTTCATGCTGATGGAAGCCCTGACGGTGTTCCTTGCTCTAATCGGAACGACCCTAAGTTGCATCAACACCGGCGCCCGCGTGACCTACGCAATGGGTCGCGACGAGGAAGTGCCGGAACACTTCGGCTTGCTTCACGGCGAGAACCTCACGCCCCATCGCGCGATCTGGACGCTCGCCACGATTTCGGCGGTCCTCGGCGCCTACGCTGCGCTGTACTTTTTCGCGGGTTCCGCGGCCCCGGATGACAAGACGATCGCCACGCTGCCTCATAACCTGTGGTACGCGGTCGGAATGAGCTCCAACGCGTCGCTCTCAGCACTGCCTAACGGCCTTGCGCTGGTGACACTGGTCTCAAACTTCGGCACTTTCGCGCTGTACGGCCTGACCAATATCGTTGCGATCGTAGCCTTCCGCGAGCATCACGAGTTCAACGGTTTGAAACACATGGTGATACCGATCTTCGGTGCGGTCGCGAACTTCGCGTGCATGGCGTTCTACGTCATCGGACCGATCGAAGGACTCGGCAGCGTCAAAGAGCCGCTGATGGCGGTCGCGATCTCGGTGATTTGGGGAATCTACGGCGCGATTTACTTCGTCCGCAATTCCAAGAAGAAGGGTAAAGAGACTATTCTCGTAACCAGGCCGGCCTGATCCCGAGCAAGCCGGTCGGGCGAATAATCCCTGGGGCGAGCCGCGAGCGATCGCGGCCCGCCCCTTGGCCGTTCAAACAACTTCACTTTCGAGCGTGCTAACTGGGTAGCGCACTGCAAATGGATTCGACGCCCTCCACTCCTCCTTCCGTGGAGCAGGCTTTCGAGCTGGCGCTACTGTCCGATGTTGGTACGAGGCGCCCCGACAACGAAGATTCGTGCGGGCATTTCATCGAGAGCCCCGACAGCGTGGTGTTCGCGGTTGCCGACGGGGTCGGCGGCTACGAAGGCGGCGAGATCGCGAGCCGAATGGCGATCGACATAACGCTCGAGGCATACCGCGAGAGCCCGCCGGCGTGGGGTGCTGCGAAGCGGCTCTATCGCGCGATCACGCGCGCCAATATCGAGATTCACGACAAGGCGCTGACGGTGCCGGAACTGTCCCGCATGGCGACCACGATGACCGCGGTCGCGGTGGAGAAGGGAATACTGTCGGCGGTGCACATCGGCGATTGCCGGCTGCATCTGATTCGCCACAGCCAGATCTCGGTGGTCACCAAAGATCACACGATGATCGCCGGCCAGGTCAGGATGGGCCTGATGAGCGCGGAGCGAGCAAAAACTCATCCTGAGCGCGGGATGCTTCTGCGCAGCCTCGGGCGCGAGTTGATCGCGTCGATCGATCGGATCACGCTGCCGCTGATGGAGCGCGATCGCCTGATACTGTGCAGCGACGGACTCTACAATGTCCTCGACGACAAGGAACTCGAATCGCTATCACGCGACGTCGACGCCGAGACGGCTTGCCGCCACCTGATCGACACGGCCAACAAGCGCGGTACGGCAGACAATGCGACCTGCGCGGTGTTCAGAATGACGTCGCATACGGGGCATACGGCGGCCACCGGCGGATGGCGCGATCGACTGCGCGGATTGTTCGGGCGATGAAGCATTGCGCGTCGCCGTCCCCTTCCATTGCGTGCGTGACGAGTGTTAACGTCCGCTGACCGCTTTTTCCCTCAAGACGGTCTGAACAATGCGCGAGGTCAGCGTTGGTGAAAACCTCGATCAATACAAATTGACCGAGGTGATCGCGCGCAGCGGGATGGCGTCGATCTTCAAAGCCACAGATAGAATCGACGACAAAACCGTCGCCATCAAAGTCCCCTACATGCAGTTCGAGAGCGACGTGGTTTTCTACGGCCGCTTTCAGCGCGAAGAAGAAGTCGGGCGCCGCCTCGACCATCCCGGCATCGTCAAGGTCCTCGCGCCCAGAAAGAAAAGCCGGATGTACATCGCGATGGAGTACATCGAGGGCCCGTCGCTGCGCGCGCTCATGCACGGAGAAGGAGGGCTGCCGGTGGAAAAGGCGCTCAATCTCGCGCGGCAGTTGGCGGAGACGCTCGTGTACATGCACGGCGAAGGCGTGGTGCATCGCGATTTGAAGCCGGAAAACGTGCTGGTGACGGCCGAGGGTCAGACCAAGATCATGGACTTCGGAATCGCACTCGACGAATCGGCGCGGCGACTTACGTGGTCTGGTTTGTCGTCGACGATCGGCACGCCCGACTACATGGCGCCCGAACAGGTCAGCGGCCGGCGCGGCGACGTTCGCACCGATATCTATTCGCTGGGCGTGATTTTGTACGAGATGCTGACCGGCCACCTGCCCTACTCGGGACCCAACGTTTACAACGTGATGCGCGCGAAGACCGCCGAAGATCCGCAGCCGCCGAGCGCGTTCAATCCCGATCTCGATCCGCATCTCGAGGAGATCATCCTGCACGCGATCGAGCGCAATCCGCGCGACCGCTATGCGAGCGCGGCGGCGCTGCTCGAGGACCTGCGCGATCCGTCGCGCGTCGTCCCGCAGAACCGCGCCGAGCGCCTGCATCCACGCAGCCTGGCGATGCAGAATATGCGCCGCAGGCTTGGCTACGTGGCGTTTTTCACGACGCTCATCGGAGCTTTTCTATTTTTGATCTGGCTCGCAAACCGTTACCCGGCGGCGCAGTCTCCTGCGCGCCGGTCGTATCGAGGGCAGACGAGATGATGCCGAGACGATCGCAACTCGGATTGGCCGCCGCCATTTTCGCCGCGCTGACGTTGTCTGCATCCGTCGCGAGCGCGCAGGCCGCCGCGTCATCGCCGCCGCTGGACAATTCGTTGAATCTCGCCTGGCTGCTGATCGCCGGGTTCCTCGTGATGTTCATGCAGCTCGGTTTCGCGATGGTCGAGACGGGGTTCACTCGCTCGAAGAACGCGGTCAACACCATGGCGATGAACCTGATCATCTATCCGATCGGCATCATCGGGTTCTGGCTCACCGGCTATGGCTTCATGATGGGCGGCGTCGCGCATTGGCCATCGCTTGGCAGCGGCGCGATCGGCCATCACGAGCTGTCGATTACGATCGGCGCGCACTCGTACGGGATCCTTGGGTTCAGCAAGTTCGCACTGCTCAACGTCAGCCGCGATCCCGCCAGCCTCGGCATGTTTCTGTTCTCGCTGGTGTTCATGGACACCGCCGCGACCATTCCGACCGGCGCGATGGCCGAGCGATGGAGGTTCAAAGCGTTCTTCATCTACGGACTCTTCATGTCGATGTTCCTGTATCCGCTCTACGGCAACTGGGTATGGGGCGGAGGATGGCTCTCGCAGCTCGGCGCGAACCTGGGCCTCGGCCACGGCCATCTGGATTTCGCGGGATCGTCCGTCGTGCACATGACCGGCGGAGTGACGGCGCTCGCCGGCGCTTACATGGTGGGCCCGCGCATTGGAAAGTTCCGGCGCGACGGCGCAATCGGCGCGTTGCCGGGACACAACCTGCCGATGGCAGTCAGCGGAACGTTGATTCTCGCGTTCGGATGGTTCGGCTTCAACTGCGGCTCAACGCTGGCCGCATCGGATCCTCGAATCGCGATCATCGCGGTGAACACCGTGCTGTCTTCGGCGGCCGGCGCGCTCGCGTCCCTGCTCTACCTGTGGCATCGCTACAACAAACCCGACATCGCGATGGCCAGCAACGGTCTTTTGGGCGGACTGGTCGCAATCACCGCTCCGTGCGCATTTGTAACGCCCGCCGCCGCGGTTTTGATCGGCACCATCGCGGGTCTGCTGGTCGTGTGGGCGGTGCTGGAACTCGAACGTCGCTTTCGAATCGACGATCCGGTCGGCGCAATCGCCGTGCACGGCGCGTGCGGGATATGGGGTGCGCTGGCGCTCGGCCTGTTTGCCGACGGCACCTACGGCGACGGATGGAACGGCGTCGCCGGGCCGGTGACCGGCCTGCTCTACGGCGACGTGGGTCAATTCTTCGCGCAATTGATAGGCGTTACGGTCAACGTGATCGTGGTATTCGGTCTGGCGATCCTGTTCTTCAAGATCGTCGAGCGGACGATTGGCAACCGGGTGCTGGTGGAAGTGGAATGGTCGGGACTGGACGCGCTCGAGATGGGAAGCGACGCCTACCCGCATTCGTAGCTGGCTGTCGCCGAGGATAAAACGCGTCAGACGTAGGTCAATCGGAACTTGATTTAATGTGAAACTCGCGGTGGGTTTCACGCTTCCTTCGGCAGGGGTGACCCCTGCACCCAGTACTAGGTTGAAGATGCGGACGGAGTTTACCCTGTGTACTCGTAGGGTCCCTGTCAGGAAGTTTGTTTTGGGCAGGAGCCCAACCGTGCTTTCGCTCTTGGGGGAGAAGCCTGAGACGCGCCATTGCCCGGGTTCGGCGCAAATGGCGTGACGCCTGAGCAATCGTGTCTGCATGCAGGAATGCCGTTATAGGTAAGCGGGCGATTGGTCCGTTTCACCTGTATTTCGTCGGTATCCATCTTTTGGACTTGAACAAACCAATGTTCTATTGTGTTCAATCCTTATAAACACTTGACACAATTTTGCTTTCCTTCTATGTTCATCGTCACCTGACGAGGATAACCTTATGAAATTCGGCGGAGATTTCCCCGAACTCGATGCTATTGACCTGCAGATTATCGGTCTCCTGCAGGAACACGGCAGGATTCCGCTCGTCAAACTCGGCGAGCAAGTTGGCCTGTCGGCGCCGTCGGTCAACGAGCGCGTCAAGAAACTTGAAGACGGCGGAGTGATCATCGGCTACCACGCCGCCGTCGATGCGACGCGCCTCGGCAAGGATGTCACCGCGTTCATCGGCGTGTCGATCGCGCATCCGAAAACAATTTCGCTGTTCGAGGAATCCGTCGCACTGCTCGACGACGTTCTCGAATGTCATCACGTCACCGGTCAGCACACGCTCATGATGAAAGTCAAAACCGAGAATACTTCGTCGCTCGAGCGGCTCATCAGAGCGATCCGCTCGATCGAGGGAGTGGCGCGGACGGAGACGATGGTGGTGCTGTCGACGCATACTGAGCGCGGTTTGATTTCGCCGCATTCCAATGGCGACTCGAACGAGCCCGCCAACGGCAGGCGGCATCGCCACGCCGCTGCGAAATCCGCGTCACCGGATCCGAGACGGGTGTCATGATGCACAACTACCGAAGCATTCCAAAGAAGCAGGGCCTCTACGATCCAGCTCACGAGCACGACGCGTGCGGCGTCGGCTTCGTCGTCAACATCAAGGGCGAGCGCTCGCATGACATTGTTGCCAAGGGCTTGCAGGTGCTCGACAACCTGACGCATCGCGGCGCCTGCGGATGCGATCCGCGAACGGGCGACGGCGCTGGAATCCTGCTGCAGATTCCGCACGACTTTTTCGCGAGTGAAGCGGCGCGGCGCGGCTTCGAACTGCCGGCGCCCGGCGAATACGGTGTGGGCCAAGTATTCCTGCCGCTCGACGCGGTCAAGCGGATGGAATGCGAGGAGGCGTTCGAGAGGATCGTCAACGAGGAAGGGCAGCGGCTGCTCGGATGGCGCGACGTGCCGGTGGTCGAGTCGGCGTGTGGTGAGATCGCGCGGCGCGGGATGCCCGCAATCCGCCAGGTCTTCATCGCGCGCAGTGCCGACGTACGCGACGCCGAGGCGCTCGAGCGCAAGCTGTACGTAATTCGCAAGCGGGCGACGTCAGAGGCGGAAAAACTCGGCCTGTTCGATCCTGAGCTATTTTATTTCTGCAGCCTCTCGGCGCTGACCGTCGTTTACAAGGGTCAGCTGATCTCGACGCAGATTCCGCAGTTCTTCCCCGACTTGCTCAACAGCGGCGTCAAGACTGCGCTCGCGATGGTGCATCAGCGCTTCTCGACCAACACGTTTCCGAGCTGGGATCGCGCGCATCCGTATCGCTTCATGTCGCATAACGGCGAGATCAACACGCTGCGCGGCAATATCAACTGGATGGTGGCGCGCGAGAAACTTTTTTCTTCGCCGCTGTTCGGCGACGACATCAAGAAGCTGTTGCCCATCGTCGAGCCCAACGGCAGCGACTCCGCAACCTTCGACAACTGTCTCGAGCTGCTGATTCGCACCGGTCGCTCGCTGCCGCATGCCGTGATGATGATGATTCCGGAAGCGTGGCAAAACGACGCACAGATGAGCGACAGCAAGCGCGCCTTTTACCACTTTCATTCATGCATGATGGAGCCGTGGGACGGTCCCGCGTCGATCGCGTTTACCGATGGCATCCGGATCGGCGCGGTGCTCGATCGCAACGGCCTGCGTCCATCGCGCTACACGGTGACCAAGGACGGGCTGGTCGTGATGGCGTCCGAGACGGGCGTCCTCGACATTGCGCCGGAGAACGTCGCGCTCAAAGGACGCTTGCAGCCGGGCAGAATGTTCCTGGTCGACACCGCGCTCGGCAGAATCGTGCAGGACGAAGAGATCAAACAGTCGATGGCGGCGCGCCAGCCCTATCGTACCTGGCTCGACAGCAGCCTCGTCACACTCGAGTCGCTGCCCGAGGCGAGCGGCGCGCCCGCGATCGATTGCTTCGAAGACGACGAGTTGCTCAAGCAGCAGCAATCGTTCGGCTACACGATCGAGGATCTCAAAATGATCCTCGCACCGATGGCGACCAACGGGCAGGAGCCAGTCGGCTCGATGGGCACCGACACTCCGCTCGCAGTTCTGTCGAACAAACCGCAGCCGCTTTACAATTACTTCAAGCAACTGTTCGCGCAGGTGACGAATCCGCCGATCGATCCAATTCGCGAGGAGCTGGTGACCTCGACCGAAACGACGATTGGCGCCGAAGATAATCTGTTCGAGGAGTCGCCACGTCATTGCCGTCAGCTTCAACTCAAGCAGCCGATTCTCACCAACGAAGAGCTCGAAAGGATCAAACGGCTGAACGTCGAGGGTCTGCGCACGACCACGCTTTCAACGCTGTATCGCGTGGATGAGGGTGAAGACGGGCTTCGCGCCGCGCTCGACGCGCTTTGTAAAGGCGCTTCCGATGCAATCGAATCCGGCTACACGATAATCGTGCTTTCGGATCGCGGCGTGAATGCCGACCGCGCTGCTATCCCGGCACTGCTCGCGACGGGCGCCGTGCATCACCATCTGATTCGCGAAGGGACGCGCACCCGGGCCGGCCTCGTCGTCGAGTCGGGCGAGCCGCGCGAGGCGATGCATTTCTGCCTGCTGGTCGGCTACGGCGCGGGCGCGGTCAATCCGTACCTGGCGTACGCGACGATGGCCGGGATGATTCGCGATGGTCAGCTTCGCGACATCGACGAAGATACGGCCGTCCACAATTTCGTCAAGGCGGTCGGCAAGAGCATCACTAAAGTCGCGTCCAAGATGGGCATCTCGACGACGCAGAGTTATCGCGGCGCCCAAATTTTCGAGGCGATCGGCTTGTCGGAGGACGTGATCGAGAAGTACTTCACGTGGACGCCGTCGCGCATCGCGGGCGTTGGCCTCGATGCGATCGCGCGCGAGACCGCGGAGCGTCACACCTACGCGTTCAAGGTGGCGGCGAACCTCGACGGCGATCTCGATGTCGGCGGCCAGTACCAATGGCGCCGCGCCGGCGAATTTCACATGTACAACCCGAACACGATCGCGCGGCTGCAACATTCCGTGCGTTCGGGAAATTTCCGGCTGTTCAAGGAATACACGAAGGCGGTCGACGAGCAGAGCCGCTCCCTCGCCACGCTGCGCTCGCTGCTCAAGTTCAACTCAAGTCGGCCGCCGGTGCCGCTCGAGGAAGTCGAGCCGGCCACCGAAATCGTCAAGCGCTTCAAGACCGGCGCGATGTCGTTCGGATCGATCGGCAAAGAAGCGCACGAAAACCTCGCCATCGCGATGAACCGGATCGGCGGCAAGAGCAACACCGGCGAAGGCGGCGAGGATCCCGCGCGCTTCGTGCCCGATGCCAACGGCGATTGGCGCCGTAGCGCGATCAAGCAGGTCGCGTCTGCGCGTTTCGGTGTCACCAGCCACTACCTCGTCAACGCCGACGAACTCCAAATCAAGATGGCGCAGGGCGCCAAGCCTGGTGAGGGCGGTCAGCTTCCCGGTCACAAGGTTGACGATTTCATCGCGAAGATTCGTTACTCGACGCCCGGCGTGGGGTTGATCTCTCCGCCGCCGCATCACGACATTTATTCGATCGAAGATCTCGCGCAGCTTATTCACGATCTCAAGAATTCCAACAACCGTGCGCGCATCAGCGTGAAACTGGTGGCTGAGGTCGGCGTCGGCACCATCGCCGCCGGAGTCGCAAAGGCGAAGGCCGACGTTGTGCTGATCAGCGGTTACGACGGCGGCACCGGTGCGTCTCCGCTGCAATCGATCAAGCACGCGGGAATTCCGTGGGAGTTGGGACTCGCCGAGACGCAGCAAACCCTGGTGATGAACGGTCTGCGCGGACGCATTCACGTCGAGACCGACGGCCAGCTCAAGACCGGCCGCGACGTCGCCGTCGCCGCGCTCCTCGGCGCCGAGGAATTCGGGTTCGCGAGCGCCGCGCTGGTCGCCTCGGGATGCATCATGATGCGCGTCTGCCATCTGAACACCTGCCCGGTCGGCATCGCGACGCAGGATCCGGTGCTCCGCGAGAAGTTCGCGGGCAAGCCCGAGCACGTCGTGAACTTCATGATGTTCGTCGCCGACGAACTGCGCGAGTACATGGCGCAGTTGGGCTTCCGCACGCTGGCCGAAATGGTCGGGCACGTCGAATGCCTGGACGCCAACGAGGCGATCGCGCACTGGAAGGCGCGCAACGTCGATCTCGCGAACATCCTCCGTCGTCCCGATGTGGGGCCGGACGAACCGCTGCATTGCGTCGAGCTGCAGGATCACGGCCTCGACAAAGCGCTCGACAATCAGATCATCGAGCTCGCGAAAGATGCGCTCGAGCATCGCAAGCCCGTCGAGATTCATCTTCCCATCCGCAACGTGAACCGCACCGTCAGCACGATGCTGTCGGCGGAGGTGTCGCGGCGCTACGGCGCGGAGGGACTGCCGCCCTACACGGTTCAGATTCATCTGAAAGGTTCGGCCGGCCAGAGCTTCGGCGCGTGGCTCGCGCCGGGAGTCGCGCTCTACCTCGAAGGCGATGCGAACGATTACTGCGCCAAGGGACTGTCGGGCGGATTCATGTCGGTGCGGCCGCCGAAAGAAGCGACCTTCAAGGCCGAAGAGAACATCATCATCGGTAACGTCGCGCTGTACGGCGCGACCGGCGGCGAAGCGTTCTTCCGCGGCGTAGCCGGCGAACGATTCGCAGTGCGCAACAGCGGCGCGCACGCCGTCGTCGAGGGTGTCGGCGACCATGGATGCGAGTACATGACGCGCGGTCTGGTGGTGGTGCTCGGCAAGACCGGCCGCAACTTCGCGGCCGGCATGAGCGGCGGCGTCGCATACGTGCTCGATGAAGACGGCTCGTTCGCGTCGCGCTGCAACCCCGGAATGGTCGAGTTGGGTCCAATCGGCAACCAGGACGAACTCAAGCAGTTGCACGCGCTCATCGTGCGGCACCAGCAGTACACGCAGAGCGCAGTCGCGCGGCGAGTCCTCGACAAGTGGGACGACTATACAAAGAAGTTTGTCAGAGTATTGCCGACTGAGTATCGGATGGTGCTCGAACGGCAGCATCTCAACATGGATTCCGATCTCGCGCGGCTGGCGGCAGTTTAGCCGAGTGAGCAATCGACTGACTAATCAGATATTGACCTGATCTGGGAGATCGCGGCTTCGATGGGAAAGATCACGGGCTTCATGGAGATCAAACGCGAGACACCTTCGCGGCGTCCGGTCGGCGAACGTCTGAAGGATTGGCGCGAATTCGATCTCAAGATGCCCGAAGACAAGCTGCGCGCGCAGGGCGCCCGCTGCATGGATTGCGGCATTCCCTTCTGCCACAAGGGCTGCCCGCTCGGGAACATCATCCCCGACTGGAACGATCTCATTTACCGAGGCAGGTGGCGCGAGGCGATCGATCGCCTGCACGCGACCAACAATTTTCCGGAGTTCACCGGCAGAATCTGCCCCGCACCCTGCGAAGAAGCCTGCGTCCTGAATATCAACAACGATCCCGTCACGATTAAACTGATCGAGAAGAACATTATCGATCACGCGTGGGCGGAAAAATGGATCGCGCCGCTGCCGCCTGCGCGGAAATCGGGAAAGCGCGTGGCCGTTGTGGGTTCGGGACCGGCGGGGCTGGCATGCGCGCAGCAACTTACGCGCGCGGGACATTCGGTGACACTCTACGAACGCTCGGATCGCGTCGGCGGGCTGCTCACTTACGGCATCCCGGACTTCAAGCTGGAAAAGTGGATCGTCAATCGGCGCGTCGAGCAGATGAGGGCCGAAGGCCTCGAGATTGTCACCAACTGTCGCGTGGGATTCGACATTCACGCGGACGAGATGCGCTCGAAGTACGACGCAATCGTGCTCACGATGGGCGCGACCAAGCCGCGCGACCTGCCGATCCCCGGACGCGAGCTCAAGGGAATCCATTTCGCGATGGATTTCCTGCCGCAACAGAACAAGCGCAATTTTGGCGACGCGCTCGATCCTGCAGCCGAGATTACCGCCAACGGAAAGCGTGTAGTGATCCTCGGCGGTGGCGATACGGGCTCGGATTGCCTGGGTACCTCGAATCGCCAGGGCGCGATCGTCGTGCATCAATTCGAGCTGCTCCCGATGCCGCCGGAAAAGCGCACCGACGAAATGCCTTGGCCCGACTGGCCGATGATCATGCGGACCTCGAGCTCGCACGAAGAGGGCGTGCAGCGCGACTGGAGTGTGAACACCAGCAAGTTTTCCGGCGAGAACGGCGCGGTGAAAAAGCTCCACGGCGTTCGGCTCAACTGGAAGCATGACAACGGGCGGATGGTGATGGAGCAAATTCCGGGCACCGACTTCGAGATCGAGTGCGACCTCGTGCTGCTCGCGCTCGGATTTCTCGGCCCCGAGCCCGACGGCATAATCTCGGAACTCGGTCTCAAGCTCGATCCCCGCAGCAACGTGCAGTGCGAGAATTATATGTCTAGCGTGCCGGGTGTGTTCGCGGCCGGAGACACGCGTCGCGGACAATCGCTGGTGGTGTGGGCGATATGGGAAGGGCGCGAGGCCGCGCGCGCCGTCGACGCCTACCTGATGGGCGAGACTTTCCTGCCGTCGAGTCCTGAACTCTGATCGTTGCACGTCCATGAGGAGGCGGCGATGATTCGCCTTTACGACTACCTGCCGTCGGGCAACGGCTACAAGGTCCGTCTGCTGCTGACGCAGCTTGGCGTCCCGTTCGAGCGCATCGAACTCAATATCATCAAAGGCGAGACGCGCACGCCGGAATTTCTCCGCAAGTTTCCGAACGGCCGGATTCCCGCCGTCGAACTGGACGACGGCAAACTGCTGTTCGAGTCGAACGCGATCATCTTGTATTTTGCGGAAGGCACGCCGTTCATGCCGGCCGACCGCTTTCAGCACGCGCAGGTTCTGCAGTGGCAGTTTTTCGAACAGTACAGCCACGAACCGTACGTCGCGAGCGTTCGGTACCTGGTGATTCACCCCGATGTGCCTGATCCTCGCCGCACGATCATCGAGATGATGCGCCAGCGCGGATACGACGCGCTCGGCGTGATGGAGGGGCATCTGAAGTCGCGCGAGTGGTTTGTCGGCGAGCGTTATTCGGTTGCCGATATCGCACTCTATGCGTACACGCATGTTGCCGGCGAAGGCGGTTTTGATCTGGCGGTTTATCCGGCGATTCGCGCGTGGATCGAGCGCGTGAAATCGCAGCCTCGGCACATTCCGATCGCGCACGGTTGAATTTCATCGGCGAAGGCCCATCGCGTCGAGCTTGCGAATCACCCACTCGATTCGGTCCTCGCCCCAGAACGGCTCATCGTCGACGATGAAGGTCGGCACTCCGAAGACCTTGTCGCGATCCGCCTCTGCAAAGCACGCATCCAGGTCGGCGCGCGCGGCGGTATCGGCATAGCGAAGAAATTCGACCGGATCGAGACCGACTTCGGCAACGATCGCTGAAATCTCTTCGCGGCTTTCCACATCGAGTTCCTGTTTCCAGAAGCGGTCGAAGACGCGATTCGAGTATGGCAAAAACTGTCCTTTGGTCGCTGCGTAGAGGCCGCCGTAGAAGGCCAGGCGCGCGCTGAAAATCCGTTTCGGCGGATAGATGACGAGTCCGCGCTCCTTCGCAATTCGGCGCGCGTCGATATACAGATACCGAACCTTGCGCCGGTCGGCGTCCTCGCGATCGAGCGGGCCGTAAACTTTTCGGATGTTCACGCCGAATGGGATGAAGCGAATGCGGACGCGATGAGACAGCTCGAGGTCGCAGGCGGGCCGCATCGCGAGGTACGAGTACGGACTCGTGTATGCGAAGTAGAGCTTGATTTCGTGAAGGGTCACCGGGACGCCAGCGCGAGAAAGTCCGCCAGATGGACGACTTTGATTTTCGAGCCGCGACGGCGAAGTTCGGCGGCGATCTGAAACTCGCAACCGGGATTCGCCAGCACGACGTAGTCCGCGCCGGTCGCGACGATGTTGTCGGCTTTGCGTCGCGCCAGTTCGCGCGCCATTTCGGGCTCAGTCAAATTGTAGGAACCGGCCGAGCCGCAGCAGAGATCGGACTCAGTCATCTCGACAATCGTCACGCCTGGAATCGAAGCGAGCAACCTGCGCGGCGCTTCGCGAATGCCGAGTCCGTGCGCGAGGTGACAGGCGTCGTGATAGGTGATGCGGCATCGGAACTCGCGCTTCGGATTGGCGTGCATGTCGAGCAGCAAAGAACTTAAGTCGCGGACTTTCGAGGAAACGGCGCGCGCATCTTCGGCGAAGTCCGGTTCGTCTTTGAGCAGGTCGCCGTATTCGGCGATTGCCACCGAGCATCCCGACGCGGCCGAGACGATTGCATCGGCGCCCGAGTTCTTCAGCGCACGAACGTTCGCGCGGGCAAAGTCGCGGGCTCGCGCGGCGTTGCCCGAATGCAGATCGAGCGCTCCGCAGCACGGCGTCGGTTCGAGTTGGACGACGCGATAACCGGCGGCAGCGAGGAGGCGCTCACTATTCACGTTTTCCGAATTCGCAAGTACTTGCGCGACGCATCCGTGGTGCACGACGACCGTCGGTGCGTTCGCGCCCGGCCCGATGGTTTCTTCAGCGGCGAGCGGGCGCGCGCCGGGTTCAAGCGATGGCAGAAGATCCAGCCAGTCGCGAACTATGCGCGGCATGGCGGCTCTGAGAGCGGATCTCAGGCCAAGGCGATCGGCGAGTTTTAGCGGCGCGAGCATCATCCGGAGGCGATTTGGGTACGGGAAAATTGCGCTGACAGCGCGCCGTCTGAATCGATCGATGAAGCCGCGACGATGATTGCGCTCGACGAACGAGCGCGCGCCTTCAATCAGGCGGCCGTAGTGAACGCCGGATGGGCAGGCGGTCTCGCAACCGCGGCATCCGAGGCACAAATCGAGATGGCGGGCAGCGTCGTCGTCGAGCTCGATGCGCCCTTCGGCGAGCGACTTCATCAAATAGATTCGGCCGCGCGGCGAGTCCATCTCGCGGCGCGTCACAATGTAGGTCGGGCAAGCCTCGGCACAGAGCCCGCAATGGACGCAGTCGAACAACAGGTCGTAGTCGCAAACATCGCGCACTGATTTTGAAGATGTGACGTCCGGCGCCGCCATCAGATTCCTCCGACGAAGCATCCGGGGTTAAAGATTCCTGCCGGATCGAAGGCCGCCTTGAGCCGGCGCATTAG
>JBAWCX010000657.1:0-12370 GCA_049590495.1 Binatus sp. (SeqCode) | reverse complement strand
GCGCAGTGATTTGACTTCAAGCAGCGGCTTCACGTGACGTTCAGCGTATCATCCGGGCTGATGCGAAATCATGCGGCGGTGGCTGGGTCGAGGCGGTCGCGTAGGTGGTCGCCGAGGAAGTTGAAGGACATTACTGCGAGGAAAATGAAGATGCCTGGGATTAGGATCCATGGGTAGCGGGCGAGGTTTTGGACGTCCTGGGCCTGAGCGAGGAGATTGCCCCAGCTTGCTGCTGGTTCCTGGATGCCCAGACCGAGCAGCGAGAGTGCGCTTTCGCCGAGGATGAAGCCCGGAATCGAGAGAGTGGCGGCTACGATCGCGTAGCCCATCACCGACGGGATGATGTGACGCGTGATGATGCGCCATCGCGATGCGCCGAGCGCGCGGGCCGCCTCGACGTACGGACGCGAGCGCACCGAGGACGCCATCCCGCGGATGATTCGCGCAAAGCCGGCCCAACTGATGAAGCTCATGATCGCGACGATCATGAAGAACGTCGTGACCGTGCTCAGCCCCGAGGGAATCACCGCCGCCAACGCGAGCAGGAAATAAAATGACGGCAGCGACATCTCGATTTCGGACCATCGCATGATCAGGAAATCGACCGTCCCGCCGATGTAGCCCGACAGCGCGCCAATCGTGATGCCGAGCGAGAAGGTGATCAGCACGCCGATCAAGCCGACGCACATGCTGACGCGCGAGCCGTACACGATTCGCGAGTAGAGGTCGCGCCCCAGGCCGTCGCTGCCGAGTATGAAGTACGGCTCGCGCTCGCTGTCGGTGGTGAACAGATGGCCGTGCGAGAACAGATGTATCTCGAGCCGGCGACTCGCGTCGGCGACGAAGGTGCGCGCGGTCGCGTCCTGCATGTGCATCGGATGAGTGTAGAAAATCCCGCGCGACCAGTCGGACGGCGCACTGATGTGGAGCGCCATCGGCGGACAATCGGGCATCTCGCGGTTCTGATAGGTGGGGTCGTAGCTCGCGAAGAACGGCGATGCGGCGGCGAGCAGGTAAAAGATCGCGAGGCAGATCGCGGAAAAGCGGACGGTGCGTGATGCGAGATGCCATTCGCGGGCCGCGCCTGACGAGGTTCGCGCGGTTACCGCGGCGCTTTGGAGATGCGCAGGTATTGCGGGGATTGCGTTCATCTCACTCGGCCGTCACCGACGAAAAATCGACGCGCGGATCGACCGCGACCAGCGCGATGTCGGCGAGCAGGTTGCCGACCAGCAACAAAATCGTGCCCATCAGGACCGAGCCCATGACCAGGTAGATGTCGAGCGAGCGCACTGCGTCGAGCATCAGCAGCCCGAGCCCTTGCAGGTTCATCACGGCCTCGACGAGGGCGGCGCCGCCGAGCAGATCGCCCAGCGAATATCCCGCCATCGTGACGAACGGGTTCATCGCGTTGCGCAGCACGTGCTTGTAGATGACGACGCGCTCGGAGAGACCCTTGGCGCGCGCGGTGCGCACGAATTCAGAATTCTTGATTTCGAGAATCTGTGACCGCATCAACCGCATCAGGCCGGCGGTGCCCGAGATGCCGAGCACGAACACGGGCAGAATGAGATGGTTGATGCGATCGGCGACCTGGTTCAGCGGAGAGAGCGTCGCGTAGTCGGGCGAGTAAGTGCCGCCGATCGGAAACCATCCGGTCTTCAGCGCGAGGTACATCATCAGGAAGGCGAGAAAAAAGCTCGGCACCGACATCCCGAAGAACGCTAGGAACGACAGGAACCGATCCCAGATCGAATTTTGATTCACCGCGACCACGATCCCGATCGGAATCGCGATCAGCCACGAGAAAATCATGCTGGCCCCCGACAGGATAATCGTGTTGAAGGCGCGCGATGCGATGAGTCCGGTGACGCTGACGCGGTATTGCAGCGAGAACCCGAAGTTCAGATGCAGCACGCCCCACAGCCACTTGAAGTATCGGACCATCAGCGGCTGATCGAGGCCGAACTGCGCCTCGAGCTGGTGAATGACCTCGGGCGTGATGGTCGGGTTGAGCTTGAGATTCGAGACGAAGTCGCCGGGGACAAGCGACATCGCGAGGAACGAGATGAAGGTGATCCCGAGGATGAGCGGGATCATGTTGAGCAGGCGACGGATCAGAAAGCGGGTCATCGTGTCATCGGCCTGATATTTCGACGTGCGCGCCGCGCCGGATGTTCAGTCGGCCTTGAACTCCCGCCACTCGGGCTTATACAGGCCCCATACTTTAGGCTGATAGTTTTGCAGCGAGTTTTTCCACGACGCATAGCGCTGCTGGCGGACCGTCTCGAGTATCGGCAATTGCTCGTGGAGGATTTGCTGAATTCTCCAGTAGTACGGCGCGCGCTTGTTGGGGTCCATTTCGGCTGCCCCCTGGTCGAGGAGAGTGTCGATCTCCGCTTCCCACGGCGTGGCGGGTTTCGGCTGATTCGGATTCCAGATGTGAAGGTTGCCCGACGAGCGATAAAAGTTCTGGCCATCGTTCGGCTCGATGCCGCCGGTGAATCCGATCAGCACGCAGTCCCAGTCGAAAGACGAATCGAGCTTGTCCACCAGCGTGGTGAACTCGAGCGGCCGATAGTTCACCTTGATGCCGAGACTCTCGACGTCCTGCTTGAAGATGGTGCACATCTCGTTGCGCTCGGGCGTGCCGGTGTTGGTGGTGAGATCGAATTCGAGAGGATTGCCTTTCGGATCGGTGCGCAGGCCGGGTTTTACCAGGTGATAGCCGGCTGCCTCGAGCATATCGGCGGCCAGTTTCGGATCGTAATCGTAATCCTTGAGATTGGGGTTGTGAAAGATTTTATTTTCGGGCGAGACATCGGCCACGGCCGGCACCGCGAGCTGGTGAAAGACAAGATCGATCATCGATTTCTTGTCAATCATGTGCGCCATCGCCTGCAGGAATTTCAGATCGGTAAACCAGTTGAGCTTTGGACTGGTGACGCCGTTCTTCACGAAATGGCGCGGGTTGCGATTGAAAGTGAAAAACAGCGAGCCCGTGTCGATGCCGATCTGCTGAACCGTGATGTCGAGTTCGTGGTTCTTCGCCTTGTCCTGAAGCGCCGAAACCTCCTCGGTGCGCGGGCCGTAAACGTCGATTTGCCCCGACAGATAGCGCAGATAGGCGGCGTTCTGGTCCTGCACTATAGTTACCGCCTGCCCGTGCAGGCGCGGCAGCTGACCGCCGTGCTCGTCTTTCATCCAGTAGTCGTTGTTGCGATCGTAGTTGACGACCTGGCTCTGCGCGTAGCGCGTCATGTGATACGGGCCGTCGCCGACCAGCTTGTCCGGGTCCGTGTCGATGCCCCAGGTGTGATTGTAATTCCCAGCTTTCCACACCGGTTCGAGGATGTGCGCCGGCATGACAGGAATCCCGATTGAGTAGAGCAGCGGCGCGAACGGCCTGGGCAGATGCAAGACGACGGTGTAGTCGTCGGGCGCCTCCGCGATGATGCGCTGATGGTCGATGGTGATGGCGGGACGGATGCTGTTGGGCACTTTTGGATCGTAGATGACGTCGAGCGTGAACAGCACGTCGTGCGCGGTGACAGGCTGCCCATCAAACCATTTCACGTCGTGGCGCAGATGAAAAGTAATCGCCTTGCTATCGGGCGCGATGTCCCATTTCTCGGCCAGACCCGGCTCCGGCAGGGTAGTGACGGGGTTGACGCGAATGAGGCTCTCGAACAGATCGCCGGTGAGCTCGCCCGAGGTCGCGTCGGTGATGAGAATCGGATTGAAGGTGCGCGGATCGCTGGCGGTGGCCGAATAGAGGATTTGATTTTTCTCGTGATCGGCTCCGGACCGGCTCACGTGGCATCCGGTGGAAATCGCGAGCGCCGACAGGGCAATCGCGCAGGTTAGGGCGGGTAGAATCCGGTTGCGCAGGCTTTCAGCTATCATTTGAAAAGGCGCGGAGATCGCCGCGGCTGAGATTAATCAGAGTGGCTCCTGGAGCCGGTGTCAGCACGAACGTCGAATCGGGAATTACACCATTGACGATCGGCTGCCGATAGCGAAACGTCACGTGGCTGCCGGCCGCCGGAAAATCCGCATCGACGGTGAACGGAAACATCACACCGCCGATATCATGATAGTTGCTGTAACGCACCTCGTAGATGACGCGGCCGTCGGCGGACGTCTCGCGCACCATCGCGAGATCGCCATCGGAAAATCCGAGCTCGCGAGTCCCCGACTCGCTGTTGCCGAAGGTCGCGACCGTCATCGCACCGTTTTTCTCCACCAGGTCCGGGGTGGCGGCGAGCGGGAAATCAGCCGGCGCGAGTCCCATCAGCAGACCCACGGCATCGGTGGGCGCCATCGGGATTCGCACGTACTTGTAGAGCGTATCGGCGTTGGCCTGGCCGCGCATGAAGCGATTTTGACCCGGCTCGAAGATTGCGAGCTCGGAGCCCTGCGCCGCCAGCAGCAACGCGACGCCGAGCGGCGACATCGCCTCGACGCGCAAATCGCCGGGGCGCTTGACAGTGATTTCCTCTTTGGCCTTCAGGTGCTGATCGCCGGAAGTGTATTCCATGACGGCGGGCGTCTGCATCGAGGCGAGTCTTCTGTCGCGCTCGGCCAGTGCGTCGATCAATTTCCCGGCCTGGTACTTGTTCAAGTCCCAGCCCGGAATTGGAGTTTCGGGCGTTGGCGGCTCTTTCGTTTCAACGTAGATGCAGGCGGACGTCGAGAGCATCGCCAGCAGGAGCATCGATGCGACCGCTGCGAGCGAAACTGTTTTCAGGCGCCGAGCGCGTTCAGTGGCCCGCGCTGGCGGCATTCTGCAGGACCTGGATTTTATCCTTGAGGCGTGCGACCTGGTCGGTTTCCTGCGACTTCTTGAGCGCGTCGGAGTATTCGTGCCCCGCTTCCTTGGACTTGCCCAGCTTGCGATACGCGTCGCCGAGATGCTCGGTGATGGTGGGGTCGCTGCCGGTCAGGTTGACGGCCTTCTCCAACTGCTCGACGGCTTTTTTGTAGTCGCCCTTCTGATAGTAAACCCAACCGAGGCTGTCGACGTAAAAGCCATCTTCGGGCTCGATGTCGAGAGCGCGCTTGATCAGCTTTTCGGCCTCAACCAGATTGGTGCCCTGCTCGGCGTAACTGTAGCCGAGGTAGTTCAGCGCCTGCGCGTTGGCGGGATTCAGCTCGATGGCCTTCTTCATCTCGGCCATGCCTTCGTCGCGCTGCTTGTTCTGATCGAGCGCCGCGCCGAGGGTGAAGTGGAACTTGTCATTCTTGGGATCGGCGGCCACCATCTTGCGCGCCAACTCGATCGCCTGGGGGTAATCCTTCTTTTCCTGGTAGACGCCGACCATGAAGCCGATGATTTCAGGGTCGTTGGGCTTTTTGGCGAGCGCGTCTTTCAGCGCGCCAAGAGCCTGGTCGTACTTGTTCTGCTTGTCGTAGAGGTACGCGAGCTGGAGGCGGGACTCGACGTAGTGCTCGTTGTCGCCGGGAATCTTGTTGAACTCGGCGATCGCCTTGTCGTTCTCGGATAGCTCCGTGTACACGGTGCCGAGGTAGTAGTGGACGCGGTAGTTGTCGGGCTCGGAACCGAGCACGAGGTTAAACTCGGTGGCGGCGTCGTCGAAATTGCCCTGCTCGACGTAGAGCAGGCCTATTTTGGTGCGCGTGTCGGCGGGATTGGTCTCGACCTGCTCGGCGCGCTTCAGCTCATCGAGCGCCTCGTTGTATTTTTTCTGACCGACTAGGATTTCGGCCTTGCGCTTGCGCACCAGCTCGTTGTTCGGATTGATTTGCGTGATCTTGTTGTAATAAACCAGCGCGTCCTGCGGACGCTCCTGGCGCTCGCGCAGCAGCGCAAAGTCGAGCAGCACGAGCTCCGACTGCGGATTGAGATCGAGCGCCTTCTGATAATATTTCTCGGCGCCGGCGTAATTCTTCGACGCGACCATCACCTTGCCGGCGTAGTAGTAGCCGAGGAATGAAGTGGGATCGAGCGCGATCAGCTGCTCGAAGGTCTTCTCGGCTTCGGCGTAATCGCCGCGCTTGGCGAACAGCGTGCCGAGATAGAGATAGGCTTCCTGATTCTTCGGATTGAGGCGCAGCACCTCGCGGTAATCTTTTTCCGCGGTGGTGTCGTCGCCGAGCGCCGAGCTGATGCCCGCGCCGAGCAGCCGTGCGTCGGCGGAATCCGGATTTATCGCGAGCGCCTGGTTGACCTGCGCGAGCGCCTCTTTCAGGCGCCCGTCGCGGACGTAGAGCGTGGCGAGACGAACCTTCAGCGCGGCGTTGGAGGGATCGTACTGGACCGCTTCCGCGTAATCCTTGAGGGCCTCTTCGCGATCGTTTTCATTCATCGCGACTTCGGCCTTCAGGAACGCGCTCATCGCGCGCGCATCGGAGGGCACGTCGACCGCCGGAGCGCCGCCGAAGGGATTATCGCCACCCACGCTGGCGCTGCGGAGGGGCTCGGGCTTCGCACTGCTCATTTGCGTGCAGCCGAGGAACGCGATCGACGCGGCGCCAAGCGCGATTATCGCGCGGGTAGTAAAAGAAATCATCACTTAAACAAATTCCCGGGAGAGCTTCTCAATTGGGGCTCGCACCACGCTACTTGATCTACGCGAGGTGTCCATCGACGTTACAATCGCCTGCGGACCCCCTTGCGCATCTTTTACTTTACAAGAAATCCGCCACCAGATGCGACCATGCAATTCCAATTTTATTTTCGGCCTGCTTGCCACCGCGCATCGCGTCGGCTAGGGAGGGAGCCGGAGCCGCCGCGCAATTGTCGCACGTTCCCACGGAAAACCCGCACCATTCACCGCGAAAGCTCGGCCTGATCCCGCTGATATGCGTGATGTACCTGGTCGTGAGCGGCGGTGCGTACGGCCTCGAGGATGCTGTGCGGATGGCCGGGCCGCGTCTGACTCTCCTGCTATGCCTCATCGTGCCGTTAACCCTCAGTCTGCCGACGGCTCTGATGGCGGCGGAGTTGACGGCGCTGATGCCGGTGGAAGGCGGCTTTTACTTCTGGGTCAAGGAAGCGCTCGGACCCTTCGCCGGCTTCGCCGAGGCGTATCTGACAATTCTTTACACGGCGGTCGACATGGCGATTTATCCAGTGCTTTTCGCCGGCTACCTTTCGTTCATTCTCCCGCTCGGCCCGGCGGCGCAAATCGCGATCGGGGTCGCGCTCGTATGGCTGGCGGGCGGGCTCAATTTTCTCGGCGTCAGGCCGGTCGGGATGGCCTCGATCGTCCTCGCGGCCATCCTCATCTCGCCATTTGCGGCGCTGGTTATCGTCGGCCTCCCGCGGCTGATTCATTTCACGATGCCGTCGCCGCCGCTGTTCGGCGCGAATCCGTGGGGCGCGCTCGCGGCGGGATTGACGGTGGTCGTCTGGAACTTCAGCGGATGGGAAAACCTGAGCGTCGTGTCTGCGGAAATCGAAAATCCGCGGCGCAACTACCTGCGCGCGATCCTGATCGCGCTGCCAATAATCGTCGCGGGCTACGTGCTACCGCTCGCAGTATCAGTTTCCGGCGCAACCACGGCCGCGGGCTGGGGCACGGGCTCGTTCTCGCACGCCGGCTACGCTATCGGCGGACGCGTTCTCGGCGGCGCGCTGGCGCTCGGCGGCGCCGTGATGTCGTTCGCAGTGTTCGAGGCCGCGATGCTGTGGGTGTCGCGGATGCCGTTCGTCCTCGCTCGCGAGCGCTACCTGTCACAGCCGCTCGCGCAGCTCTGGTCCGCGACCGCGACGCCGGGCAAGTCGATCCTGCTCTGCTGCGTAGTCTTCACGCTGCTGGTGCCGGTCGGATTCGTCGCGCTGGTCGTGCTCGACGTATTCTTCTACATGGCGGCGCTCGCGCTTGAGCTCCTCGCGCTGTTGCGCCTGCGCAAGCTGATGCCCGAGCGCGCCGGTCTATTCACGATCGGTGGCGGACGCGCCGGCCTGGTGCTGGTCGCAATACTCCCGATCCTGACCTGGGCAGCAACCTTCGGCCTCGCAATCTCAGCCGGCGTAGCCAAAACCGATTTCATCCTGGCAATCGCGCTCGGCCTATGCGTCTGGCCCGCCTACGCAATCTGCCGCCGCCAATACGGCGGCCCGCCAGCAATTGATCCCCCGCCCACAAGCATCACCGCCTAAGGTTTGCGACGTCTCTGGTACTGTCTCTCTTCTATGGTACGGTCTTTCTTCCGTCGTCCCATTTTTGTGTCATTCCGAGCGAAGCCGAGGGACCCCGGATCTTTTCCAATGTAAGGTACGTCAACATCACTTAAGGCCAGCGGAGCCGAGGCGCTCCAAAGCCGCCTTCCACCACATTTCTCAATTGGTGCGGACTCGCTTCGCCCGAGTTCAGGGATGAACTGTTCAGCCTTACCGCATCGGCCCTTGAGTGCTACACCATCAGTTGTGAACGACACTCGCGCCACTCAGGCAACAAAATGTCACCGCCGGAACCAAAACCCGGTCCAACTTCTGGAAAAACAAAATTTGACGGAACGAAACTACCGATGGTGGTATGCCCGTCGCCGGACCACAACAGGCGGTATAAATTGCCGATTTCTACCTCCGCGCAGTCAGCTGATACACTGCGACCGCCTCATCCTGCGAGACCGTTTCGACCGCGAATCTGCTCTGCAACCGATCGAGTTCGCCCTTCAATGTATCCGCGTACTGCTGCGACTCAGGCGCCGCAATCAGAAGAAAGACCGGCGTCTTCGCGTCAATCGCCGATGCGAGCGAGTCCGCCTCCGCCTGCGAAATCTGCTCGCCGTCGAACACCACCGCCGGCACCGGCCCGTTCCATCCCGCGGCGCGTTTTTCGTACAGGCGATGCAAATGGTAGTCGGTGAAGCGCTCGCCCGGGTCCAGCGAGTTGAGACCGACATAGCTTCTCGTCTCTCCGAGATACAAATCGAGAAACTGCAGCGAGATATTGCTGACTACAATCGCATCGCGAGGCAGCGTCGAATCCTGCTCCTCCAACGTCGCAACCATCGCAGAGGACTGTGGCTGCGCGCTCAACCGCGCGGCGACTTCCGAAGCCAACGACACGATCAGCAATACGTCGAGCACGATCACGCTCGCCGCTGATGCCAGCTTGTAGGTCCTTCGATTACGGTTTTTGAATACCTCGCGCACGTATCGATTGGCGGCCTCTGCTCCGCAGCCTGCCGCGATGAACAGTATGAAGGCACCCGGCAGAATGAACGCCACGTCGGTGAACAGGTAGAAACAGTAGAGCCCGGTCAGCGCGGCGAGGTATCCGAGCCCGAACCACATCAGGCGGCGCGCCGTGGATCTTCCCGGCGCGCGAAAGATCGCGATGAACCCGACAATCGCGAAAGCGGCCGCGGCGAACGGGTACAGGAAGTAACGCGAATCGCCAGGATCGCCGAGCATCCCGTCGAGCCCGAGCAGCGTCGTGAGGTACACGATCACGTTGCCGTGGGGATTCCGCGGCATCGTGGGACCGAACAGGTACGCGGCGCTGAAGGTCCTTCCGCCGGCGCCATAGACTTCCGGCACCCACCACGCGTAGCCGCTCGCGAATGCGCTCCCGAGATTGGTCGAGTTCTGATGCAACTGCCACGCGACCGGAATCGCGAATCCGATTGCTACTGCGATCCCCGCTTTGAGCAGGCTCGACAGATCGCTCTTCTCGAGCGGCACCATCACAATGCACAGCGCGAGGCCAACAAGGATCGTGGCGTTGGAGGGACGGATGATCGTCGAGAACCCGGCGAAGAGACCGAACATCAGCCATGCCGACATCCGCATCCAGCTCGGCGATTGAGTCGCGTAGTCCGAGGTCGCAACCACCAGCATAACCGCGGCACAAATCGTTACGAACAGCGTCGGCACGTCGCTCATCACAAGAGACGAATAGGTGATGAACACAGGCGAGAGCGCGAGCAGCAGCGCCCCTATCGTCCCGGCGAGGCGCCAGAACTGCCCGCGTGTCAGCATGTAAACGCTGAACACGGAGAGCATCCCGAGAATCATCGATGCGTAGAGCGGCCGAAAGTCTGCTCCGTTCAAGCGATAGAAGAACTCCAGGATCAGCGGGTAGCCGACGGTATAGCGCGACGGGTAAGTATATCCACCGAAATGCAGCACCGCACCGCGACCGCTTGCCAGGTTGACGCCCGACGCGGCGTACTCGAGTCCATCCGGCCACGGCATCAATTCGAGTCCCCGCTTTATGCCGGCGGATCTGATCATCACGGCTGTCAGCGCCAGGATCGCCGTGACGATGATCCCGTCAAAATGGTCCGGCAACACATAGTGCTTGGCGGAACCTGCGGACTGCTTCGATGACTTCGGGTGGTTCATCGCGGCGCGTCTCCGCGACCGCCGACAGCGCCGACGCCGCAAGCATCGGCGCGTGGCTCATCGTCATCCTGCTGATCCCGCGCGTCGTGCGCATGCTCTGTCCCGAAGTATGGGTCGAGGACGATTTCTACCTCGAGAGCGCGTGGCTGGTGAGCGTCGGGATGCGCCCGTACATCGATTTCGTTCAACCGCATATGCCGCTGCTCGAATGGATTGCGGGATGCTACATGAAGTTGTTCGGCGCAAGCTATCTGTCGATCGAAATCCTCAACGAGGCGGCGATTTTCGCGACCAGCGTGCTGACCTACGCGCTCGCGCGCCGAATCGCCGGCCGTCCCACCGCAATCGCCGCGTCGATTCTGTATGCATACAGCTCGCTGGGTTTTCGCTACCACGCTTACGAGCGCGAGAGCTTCATCGCGCCGCTGATCGTGCTCGGCGCAATCGTCACGCTCGACGATATGATGCCCGCGCTTCGCCAGGCGGCACTTCTCGCGGCGATTTTCTTCGTTGCGTGCGCGATCAAGCTGACCGCGGTGATTCCGTTCGCCGTGATGCTGGCGTTTATCGCCGTCGCGTACCGGAGAATCGCGGGCGCGATGGCCTCGGGCGCAATCTTCGCACTCGCGCTCGCCGCGTTCAGCGCGCTTCTCTACCGGCTCTACGGCGACGAGTTCATCTTCCAGACGTTTGTGTTTCATTTTCTGAAGGGTCGCGACACCACCGGCGATATCGCGACTTACCCGCGCATGATCCTCGACGTGCTCGTGCCGCTGCTCGTGCTCGGATGCTGGCGAATCTTCGCCGAGCGCACACTCAGCCGCGGCGTGATTCTCGTGTTCGCGATCGTCGCCGCCGAGTACGCATTTTACGGCGTGCTGAGTCCGACCGCATGGGGCCACAACTATCTCGAGCCGCTACCGTTGATCGCGATAGCCTCCGCATTCGGGGCGATTGCCCTGGTGCGAGCAAGCCGGAACGTATCGCAACAATGGCAGTTGCTTGCGGGCGGCGCGGCGCTGATCGCGATTTCGCTGATGTGGATCGCGCCGCTCGTCAACGAGAACTGGCTGCGTGGCGCCGTCTATGGCTTCGGTTTCGTGCCGCGTGCGGAAATCTCGCAGCTCGCCGACGCGTTGCGCGCCGCCAGTAAACCCGGAGACGACGTGATCGCGCCGTCGTTCGTATGTTTCGTGGCCGGGCGGCGCGAATTGATCCGCTATCCTGAAACCTACGGCGTATATCGCGAGGGGAAGGCCGAATACGATCGCGACGGCTTCTTCGCCGCGCGCCGCCGCCTCGGCGCGGCCGATTTTTTCCAGCTCATCTCGGACACGCGCCACTTCTGGACCGACCAGATGCGCGACGCGATTGCCAGTGGGAAAGTCTCGGCCGTCATCAACGACTCGCCGATACAACTGTTACCGCTGGTGCTGGTTCCCGAAGATTTTCTGTCGAGCAACGGCTTCCGCGTGGTCCTGACGACGGATCATTTCACGCTCTGGTCGCGAACGCCCGCGCCCGCGACAACGCCAAATCCGTAGTGCTCTGTTATGAACCAAAAAAGAGTTCTAACAGGGACGAAGTCCCGCATCTTTCTTTCATTGGGTGCAGGGGTCACCCCTGCCCAAGGAAGCGTGAAACCCACGGCGGGTTTCACTACAGTAAAGTTCCTTCGCCGTCCTGGCCTATTGCGGATTCCAGCTCGAACCGCCGTCGGAGGTCGCGTACCGCTGGCCGCTCGCGGTCGTGATTGTCGCGTCATTCGTGCTGCTCGCGGTCACCGCTACGAGGTTGTCCGAAGTAGGCGATGTGATGAGCGTCCAATGCTCGCCGTCCGTGGTTTGGATAATCGTTCCGCTGCGGCCCACGATCCAGCACACGGTAGCCGACGGTGCCGTGCCTGCAACCAGGTCGGTGCTGACACCGCTGTGCTGAATTTGCGTCGCGCCATCCGCGTCACGCCGCTGGAGCATTCCGTTCTTACCAATGATCCAGGTAACAGATTGGTCGGGCGGCGAGATGGTCACCAGCATCGCTGCTCCAGAC
>JBAWCX010000656.1:0-2372 GCA_049590495.1 Binatus sp. (SeqCode) | reverse complement strand
GGGCTGTGGAGTTTCGATCATGCCAACGGACAACTGCGCGAGGGCCGCGTCCTCGCGGAACAATTGCTCTCGATGGCCGGGCGCACGGACAGCGATCTTGCGCGTGGGGTGGCGCACAACGCGATGGCGTCGACCCAGCTTTGGATGGGCGAGTTTGTCGCAGCGCGCGAAAACTTCGAGATAACCGCCAAAATCTTCGACCGCGATCTGCCACGCTACTTGCCGATGATGGATACGCCGGTCACGCCGTCACGCTGCCATTATGCGTGGGCCCTTCATATCGGCGGATATCCGGAGCAGGCGAAACGCAGGATGGACGAGGGCAACGAGTTGGCGCTGCGGCTACGCCGTCCCTTCAGCGTCGCCTTTTCGAGCCTGTACGCGATCGTGCTGATGCATTTTCGGCACGAATACGCCGACGTGAGGCCCCGCTGTGAGGCCTTGATCGAACTGTCCCGAGAAAACGGACTTCCCTTCTGGCTGGCGGCGGGACAGATGTGCCTGGGGCGCACGATTGCGGGAGAAGGCCAGTTTGTGGGCGATGAAGCCGCGATGACATCCGGCCTCGCGTTGCTGAAGGAGTCCGTCGAGAGCCTGGCGGCAGCCGGCGCCGAGCTGATCTATTCGTTCTCATTTGCGCTGCTGGCGGAAGTGTACATTACGATGAAGCGCGCCGAGGAAAGTCTGCGCGCGCTCGACCAACTCACGCAGCGCGTCGAGCAAAAAGACCATCGCCTGCTGGAAGTCGAAGTTCACCGGCTGCGCGGTGAAACGATGCTGCTGTATAAGGATGGCGCCGCCGAAGCCGAGCGATGCTTTCGGACTGCAATCGAGATAGGGGTGCGGCAGCAGGCGACCTCGTGGCGATTGCGCGCTGCGACCAGCCTGGCACGGCTGTTGGCGCGCACCGGCAGGCGCGACGAGGCTCGCGCAACGCTGGCGCCCGCGTTCGCGCAATTCACTGAGGGATTCGACACGAGTGATCTGCTCGAAGCGAAGACGCTGCTCGGCGAATTGGAAGCGTAACGCCGCGCCTAGAGCATGCGGCCAATCTTCTGACGCAGGCGGCCGAAGAAGCCGGCCTCAGTCACGCCCGCTTTCGCTACGATCGGAATCATCGCTTGCGGCTTGCCGTTGAGCAGAACCGTCAGGTCGCCGACCGAATCTCCCGGATGAACAGGAGCTACCAGGTATCTCACCGACGGCTCGAACTGGACCGTCACCTTGGTCTCCTCGCCGCGCCCGAGCGTGAAGACTGGGTCGCGGTCGGGTCCAATCGCGACCGTCTCGGCGACGCCGTCGTGCACCGGGATCGACCGGGGCATCGCCTTCTTCAGATCGGGTCGGTAGCTGACGAACGTACGATACGCCCACTCGATTAATTTTTCGGTTTCGGTGCGGCGACGCTCCGAGCTCGGCGCGCCCATCACGGCCGACAGCAGATTCATGCCGTCCGACGACGCCGACGCAACCAGGTGATAGCCCGCTTCGTCGACGTGGCCGGTCTTAATCCCGTTGACGCGCTTGTCGTAGAACAGCAGCGTGTTGAAGTTTGGTTGCTTGATCTTGTCGAACGCGAATTCCTTTTCCGACGTGTACGTGAGCGCCTCCGGATGATGCCGCACGAGCGAGTGCGCGAGCGCGACCATGTCGGCCGCGGTGGTGAACTCGCCTTCTTCCGGCAAGCCGTCGGGGTTGTCGAAGTGCGTCTCCTTGAGGCCGATTTCCTTCGCCTTGTCGTTCATCATCTGGGTGAACGAGTCGGTGCTGCCGCCGATATACTCGGCGAGCGCTACCGCGGCGTCGTTGCCCGACGACACCATCAGGCCATACAGCAGGTCGTTCACGGCGACTTTTTGGCCGACGCCGAGGAACATCCGCGACACGCTGTCGTCCATCGAGAGCCGCCAGGCTTTTTCGCTGATTGTGACGTCAGTGGTCGGCGCGAGCTTGCCTGCCTTCAGCGCGTCGAGACTCAGGTAGAAGGTCATGATCTTCGCGAGGCTGGCGGGCTGCATCTTCTGATGCTCGTTATACGCGTACAGCACCGCGCCCGTGTCGGCGTCGATCATGATGGCGGCCCTTGCATCGAGGGCGAACGGCGCCGGCCGGTCTCCGAGCACGTGAATGGTGTTGAGCGGAACCGCGGGCGCCTCTTCAGGAGCGCGCTTCGCGACAGGATGGCGGTGAATCACCACCGCGAAGGACGGCGAGGAACTCGCCGCGAGAAACGTTATCACCGCGAGCGCGACAATTTTCGAAATTGATTTTTCCCGCACATCCATCGACATCCGCCTAAATTATCTACCTGAGAAGCTACGGCGCGCGGCGTTCGCGGGCAAGCCGACCGAAATGCAATCCCGCGTCATCGT
>JBAWCX010000655.1:0-4010 GCA_049590495.1 Binatus sp. (SeqCode) | reverse complement strand
ACGACTTTCTGCGTTTCCTTGGCGAAGTGACGATCGCGTTCGCCAAGCTATCCGTGGGCAAGGCGCGTTTTCGAAGGATCGATCTGATGACGGTGATCCAGGATTGCGGCGCGAGCGCGTTCGGCATCGTCACGCTGGTCACCTTCCTGGTCGGCGTGATTCTCGCATTCATGGGCACTGTACAGCTGCAACAATTCGGCGCGGCAATCTACGTAGCCGATCTGGTCGCAATCGCGATGACTCGCGACATGGGCGCGATGATGACCGCGATTATCATGGCCGGGCGCACGGGCGCCGCATTTGCCGCACAGCTTGGCTCGATGAAGGTGACGCAGGAAATCGACGCGCTGACCACGATGGGAATCTCGCCGCTCGAGTTCCTGGTATTGCCGCGCGTGCTGGCGTTGTTCCTGATGATCCCGCTGCTGTGCGTGTACGCCGATTGCCTGGGGATAGCCGGTGGCGCGTTCGTCAGCACGACGATGCTCCATATCAGTCTGCGCACTTATTACACTGAGACCAGGCATGCGATTACGCTCACCACGATCTTCGGCGGCATATTCAAGGCCGCCGTTTACGGCATAATCATCGCGGTCGCCGGATGTTTGCGCGGGTTTCAGTGCGGCAACAGCTCGTCGGCGGTCGGCGAAGCGGCGACTGAGGCGGTGGTGACCGGAATCGTGTATGTAATCGTCGCTTGCGGAATCTTCGCGTTCGTCTTCAACGTCCTGGGAATCTAGATGCTTAAGCCGAAGGTGACAATCAACCCGGACCGCCCGGCGCGCTGATATGGCGACGACCCACGGATCATTCAAAGCCTCGGACGGGAAACCGGTTTCCGAGACGAGGTTTCCCAAGGACGGACCGCCGCCGATCATCGTCAAGAATCTCACCATGGCGTACGGAACCTTCGTGCTGATGAAGGACATAAACTTCACGGTCAACCACGGCGACATCTTCATAATCATGGGCAGCAGCGGCAGCGGGAAAAGCACGCTGCTGCGCAACATGCTGGGATTGATCGAGCCCGCCAAGGGTGAAGTCTGGTACGGCGATTTCAATTTCACCGCGGCCGAGCCGCTCCAGCGCGAAGAGATGCTGCGACACTTCGGCGTGCTGTATCAGGGCGGCGCGCTGTGGAGCTCGATGACGCTGGCGGAGAACGTCGGACTGCCGCTCGAGGAATTTACCGATCTGTCCGATCAGGAAATTCGACAGGTCGCCGCGTTGAAGCTGGCTCTCGTCGGGCTCAAGGGCTTCGAGGGCTACTATCCGAGCCAGATCAGCGGCGGGATGCAGAAGCGAGCGGGCCTTGCGCGTGCGATCGCGCTGGACCCGGAAATACTTTTCTTTGACGAGCCGTCGGCCGGCCTCGATCCGATAAGTTCACGCCTGCTCGACGACTTGATCCTGGAACTGCGCGACAATCTTGGCGCGACCATCGTGGTCGTGACTCACGAGCTGGCCAGCATTTTTGCAATCGGCAACAACAGCGTTTTTCTCGACGCGGAGAGCAGGACCATGATCGCGCACGGCGACCCCAAGGACCTGCTCGCGCATAGCACCGATCACCGCGTGCGAACTTTCCTCACCCGCGGAGGAGAGGACGCGGAAAAATCAGCGAGGAATCATGGGTAAGCAAGTCAATCCGGCAACAGTGGGTGCGTTCGTTTTGGGCGCGCTGGGTTTGATCCTGGCGTCGATCGTCGTCCTGAAGGGCGGCCTGTTCCAAACCAAGCACAAATTTGTGATCTACTTCCCCGGCGATATCAACGGCCTGCGGGTCGGCGCCGCGGTCAAATTCAACGGCGTCGAGATAGGCGAGGTGAGCCAGACTCAACTGAGCCTCGAGCAGGAGGATAACAACCAGGCCCGGGTGCGCATCCCCGTCGTCATCCAGCTCGACGAGAAGAAGATTCTTTCCCACGGCGCCACCATCGACTTGAGCGACCAGGAAACAATTCCCAATCTGGTCAAGGCAGGCCTGCGCGCGCAACTGGGCTCGGACAGCTTCGTGACCGGCTTGCTGTACGTGGCGCTGGACATCGAACCGAACACGCCCGGGGTGATGGTAAAAAATCCGCTGGACGGCCTGCAGGAAATTCCCGCGATTCCAAACACCCTGGAACAGGCGCAGGCCGTGGCGGTGCGAATTGTCGAAAGGCTCGACAAGGTCGACTTCAACGCCGTGTTCACGCAGATGACTGGCATGCTCGATTCGATACGGCAAATCAGCAACTCGCCGGCGCTTAGAGATGTAGTCAACAATTCCGAGAAGACACGCGAGCAACTCGACCACACTCTTGCCGGCGCACAGCAGACTCTCAGCACGGTGAACAGCCAGGTGCCCCCGCTGTCGGAATCTTTGCAGAAGACTTCGGGTTCCGCGGACGCCGCCGCCAAGCAGTTCCGCTTGACGCTCGGCACCGTGCAAACGACCATCGAGCCGAACTCTCCCATTAACTACCAGGCGCTGCAGACGCTGCAGGATGTCTCCGCCGCCGCGCACTCGGTCAAGGAGCTGGCGGATTACCTGCAGCGCAACCCGAGCGCGATCGTTCGCGGGCGCGACTTCAGTCAGGACTAAGCGATGACCTTGACCACCTCGTTCCTGAAAACCTGTGCGGCCGGCGCCATCGCGATTTCGCTCGCGGGATGTTCATACTTCGCGAAACAGATTCTCGCTCCGCAGAAGGACATCTCGAAGTTTTATCTCCTCACGCCGACCGCGGACGCCGCGGCGCCGGCATCGGCGGCGGCGCAAAGCACGGGCGGCGATTTTACGATCGGGCTCGGGCCGATCAAGCTGCCTCCATACCTCGATCGGCCGGAGGTGGTCACGCGCGTCGCGCCGAATCGCCTCGAACTCTCGAAAGAAGATCGATGGGGCGAGTCGCTGCAGAACGGTTTCACCAGCGCGATCGACCGTGACCTCGCCGCACAGTCCGGCGCCGGGCGCATAATCGTCTTCCCGTGGTACAACACCGTGCACGTCGATCTACAGGTGCAGATCGATGTCTATCGCTTCGAGACCGACGGCCAGGGCAACGCGACGCTGTCAGCGAAATGGACCATTCTCGACTCCACCGGCAAGAACATTCTCTACACGGTCGAGGCCCACTTGACGCAGCCCTCCAAGCCCGGCGATGAAACCGACGCGGCGGCGGCGCTAAGCCGCACGGTCGGCGACCTGAGCGCGCAGATCGCAAACATGATCCACCAACTACGAGCGCAGCAAGGTACGCACCCGGCCTGAGGCTACAGTTCGAAGTCGGCTTCTTCGAGAATGCGCGCGGCGCGATAGAGGAAGCTGTTGCCCAGCACGCCGTCGACTACGCGATGGTCGTAGGACAGCGCGAGATACATCATGGTGCGAATCGCGATCGCGTCGGCGCCGTCGACTTCGACGACGACTGGCCGCTTCTTCACTTCGCCCATCCGCAGGATGCCGACCTGCGGCTGATTGATGATCGCGAAGCCGTAAAGATTGCCCTCGCGCCCGGGATTCGACAGCGTGAAGCTGCCGCCGGTGAGATCGTCCGCGGTAATCTTTTTCTCGGCAACCTTGCGGCGCAGGCTCTCGATCGCGCGCGCAATTCCAACCACTGACATGCCCTCGGCCGCCTTGATGACGGGGACGAGCAGGCCTTCCTCGGTATCCATCGCGATACCGAGATTGATTTCGCGGCGAGTCACCACGGAATCGCCAACCACCGACGCGTTCATCCGCGGAAATTCCTTGAGCGCCCGCACCGTCGCCGCCGCTGCCAGCGGCAGAAACGTGAGATTGAAGCCTTCGCGGCGCGCGAACTCGTCCTTGTGCTTCGCGCGCAATCGCATCGCACTGGTGACGTCAACTTCCGCGACGGTGCCCACGTGCGGCGAATGCGTCTTGGAGTACACCATGTGCTCGGCGATTAGCTTGCGCCGGCGAGTGAACGGCTCGACGATGTCGCCCTCGACGGGCTGATAGACGGGCGGCTTGAAACCCGGACCCGGTTGAGCCGGCG
>JBAWCX010000654.1:0-11358 GCA_049590495.1 Binatus sp. (SeqCode) | reverse complement strand
GGATGGTTCCAATGAATTCCATAACCAACGATGGCACGACTATACGGGCCTGCCCGAGGGAGCAGAGACCGGTTGGGGATGGAAAGTTGCATATCATCCGGAAGACATCGAGCGGCTCCTTAACGAGTTTCAGTCAATCGTGGCTTCTGGGGCGCCGGGTGAGATGGAAGCGCGCCTGCGGCGTTTCGATGGCGAATATCGATGGTTCCTCATCCGCGCGGTTCCCCTTCGCGACGAGACAGGCAAAATCGTCTACTGGTATGGCAGCAGCACCGACATTGAAGACCGCAAACGTGCGGAAGAGAAATTGCGGCAGGACGAGCGCGAGCTTCGCCGGATTACCGATGCAATACCGCAGACCATTGTCGTCCAAGATCCCGAGGGTGCGCCGCTCTATGCGAATCAGGCCGTGCTCGACTACACCGGCCTGACCATCGAAGACGTGACCGCCTCGGATTTCCGTGCCCGAATCTTTCAGCCGGAAGATATCGAGCGGCGCCGCGAGGAGCGTCAAGCGGCCCTTTCACGCGGCGTTCCGTTCGAAATCGAACAACGAGCGTTGCGGCACGACGGCCAGTATCGCTGGTTCCTTATCCGCTACAACCCGTTCCACGACGAGCAGGGACACCTGGTGCGGTGGTATGCGACGGGAACCGACATCGAAGATCGCAAACGGGCGGAAGTAAGGACCAAGAACGAAAACGTCGCGCTGCGCGAGGAGATCGATCACTCCTCGATGTTCGAGGAAATCGTCGGCGCCTCCGCGGCGCTACGCTTGGTGCTGGCGCAGGTGGCGAAAGTCGCGCCGACGGATTCCACCGTGCTCATTTCGGGAGAAACCGGAACCGGAAAGGAACTGATTGCTCGCGCGGTTCACAAACGATCGAATCGTTCGGCGCGGGCCTTCATCCGCGTGAACTGTGCGGCGATTTCACCGTCGCTGATTACGTCGGAGCTTTTCGGCCATGAGAAAGGCGCCTTCACCGGGGCACTACAAAGGCGCATTGGACGCTTTGAAGCGGCCGACGGAGGAACCATTTTTCTGGATGAGATTGGCGACCTTTCCTTCGAGGCGCAGATCGCCCTGCTCCGCGTGCTGCAGGAGCGCGAGTTTGAACGCGTCGGGAGCAGTGAACCGCTTGCCGTCGACGTGCGCGTGCTGGTCGCAACGAACCGCGACCTGAAGTCGGCAGTCGATGCCGGCACGTTCCGTCAGGATCTCTTCTACAGACTTAATGTTTTTCCAATCCACCTGCCGTCTCTGAGGGAACGAGTGGACGACATTCCGCTACTGGTCGAATACTTCGTCGATCGTTATGCGCGAAAGGCCGGCAAGAACTTCAGCAACATCACGAAGAAGACGCTCGAACTGTTTCAAGCATATGAATGGCCGGGCAATATCCGCGAGCTGCAAAATGTTATCGAGCGAGCGGTAATCCTTTGCGATGGCGAGACCTTCTCGATTGATGAGACGTGGTTGAAGCGAGGATCGCCCGCGGTATCCGGCCCCGTCGTTCCCTTGGTCACCACCCTCGTCGAGCACGAGAAAGAAATAATCGAAGCGGCGCTGGCGGAATGCCAGGGCCGAGTCTCAGGCGCGAACGGCGCAGCCAAAAAGCTGGGAATCCCGCGCCAGACGCTTGACGCAAGAATCGCCAGCCTGGGCATCGACAAATACCGATTCAAGAGCCGTTAGCCGGTCCGAAGCGCGAGGCACTTTCACTCAGGATCAAAAAAAATTCTTCAACGATGAAGGAGTTCCACAATGTCAGAATCTGCCGCACCACGAACCGTTGTTGCTGAAATCGTCGAGGCCATGCGAGCGCTTGCCGGCTCTCATCCGGGGTTCCGTCCTGTACACGCCAAGGGCATCGTTTGCTCCGGTACGTTTCGCGGTGCACCAGAGGCGCGCGATGTGAGCCGGGCGGCGCACCTGCAAGGCCAAGTTGTCCCAACAGTTATCCGGTTCGCCAATGCGAACGGGAACCCAGACGTGCACGATGGCCTCGCCAACACGCGATCGCTGGCCGTGAAATTTCAGTTGCCCGATGGCAAGAACGCCGACATCCTGGCGAACTCGGTCGAAGGCTTTCCCGTGCGCACGCCTGAGGAGTTTCTCGAGTTCCTGCGGGCGCAGCTCCCTGACGGGGTCACCGGCAAACCCGCACCCGATGCGGTGCCGCGCTTTCTTGCGAGTCATCCCAAAGGGCGCGAATTCATTGAGCGCCTCATGAAAAAACCGGTGCCGGCCAGCTACGGCCAAGCCAGCTACCATGCCGAACACGCCTTTCGGTTCACAGCCGCGGATGGCGCCAGTCGATTCGGCCGCTATCACTGGATGCCCGAGGCGGGAGAGGCCTATCTCTCTGTTGACGACGCGAGCACGCGCAACTCGAACTTCCTGCGCGAGGAGCTCGAGAGCCGCCTTCGCAACGGTCCGATCGTGTTCCGCCTCGTATTGCAATTGGCAGCGGCGGACGATCCGACGGACGACGTCACCGCTTTGTGGCCGGCGGACCGGCGGCTAATCGCGCTCGGGCGGCTCGAGGTGACCGGCATCTCTCCTACGAGCGCTGCCGACGAGCGTCGCTTGGTGTTCGATCCCGCCAACCTGACGGACGGCCTCGATCTTTCGGCCGATCCGATTCTGCGGGCGCGGTCGTCCGCTTACTCCATCTCGTACGATCATCGCAGCAAGGGAACGTGAGCAGTGCTCGCCGAAAACTCGGCAATTTCCGAGAATACGGCAACGTCGTCGCCCGCGACCCCAAGTTATTCCAATCCTTCCGAACGGCCCACCCTTTGCAGTAGCGAACAGGCGTGACGCTGAAGATTGAGAAGACTCTTGGCGAGCACTGCACGACTGTCAAGCTAATGGGCCGAATTCGAGCGGAGCACCTTGGCGAACTGAAAGCACAAATCACCGCAAGTGTGCCGAGGATCGTGCTGGAACTCGGAGAAGTATCTCTCGTGGATGCGGACGCGGTCCGGTTCCTGGGCAGTTGCGAGTCCGAGGGCATCGAACTGCTGAACTGCTCAGCATACATACGCGAGTGGATCGTCAGAGAAAAGGAAACGGCTAACAAGCCGTAAATTGAGTCGGGTTTGCGAGATGAGAGAGATTCCTTGACTGAAATAATACGGACGTACATATTTAACCGGTCGGCCGCTGCTGACCTATAAACTGCCCTCCAAGGAGTTCACCGTGAATAACCAAGTCGTTTTGATCACTGGCGCCCACACGGGCATCGGACGAGCTACCGCGATTGCCTTCGCGAAAGCAGGTGCGCGCATCGTGGTCGCGGGTCGACGCGACGAAGTCGGCCAAAAACTAGTCGCTGAAATCCGCGAGCTCGGCGTTGAGGCTGAGTATTCGCGTACCGACGTGCGCCACGAGGACGATGTACGAAACCTGGTCGATAAGACCGTGGCGCGCTTCGGCCGCCTGGATGTGGCCGTCAACAACGCCGGCACCGAAGGGTTGCGCGGTCTCGTAACCGAGCAGACTGCAGAGAGCTACGCGGCCACCTTCGACACCAACGTGCTGGGCGTGTTGTTGAGCATGAAGCATGAGCTGCGAGTGATGTTGCCGCAAGGCAGCGGGAGCATCGTCAATGTTTCATCGGCCTACGGAAGCGTCGGCGCTGCAGGAGCATCGGTCTACGTGGGGAGTAAACATGCGGTGGAAGGAATTACCAAGTCCGCCGCCCTGGAAGTAGCGGGGACCGGCGTTCGCGTAAACGTAGTGGCTCCGGGCACGACAGATACGGGTATGCTCACACGCTTCACCAACACAGATGAAAATAAGGCGGCACTAGTCTCGACTGTGCCAGTCAAACGTCTCGGAACACCCGAAGAGATCGCTCACGTGATCGTCTTTGTAGCCTCCGCGGACGCCTCATACATGACCGGCGCGTCCATCCCAGTGGATGGAGGAATGCTGGCTGACTGATCACCTCCCAAGGAGAATCCGAATGAAGACTCCTGTCGTTTTGATCACAGGCGCCCTCACTGGCATTGGGCGCGCCACCGCACTGGCCTTCGCCCATGAAGGCGCGCGTATCGTCATCTCCGGCCGCCGCGACGAGGCCGGCCAGAAATTGGCCGCTGAACTGCGCGCGCTGGGCGCGGAGGCCGAATATTGGCGTTCGGACGTGCGGCATGAGGAAGATGTTCGCGACGTGGTCGATAAGACCGTCGCTCGCTTTGGCAGTTTGGACGTAGCCGTCAACAACGCTGGCACCGAAGGCAAGCCCGGTCCGCTGACCGAACAGACGGCAGAGAGCTACGCGGCCACCTTCGACACCAACGTTCTCGGCACTGTACTCAGCATGAAGCACGAACTGCGTGTGATGCAGGCCCAAGGTCGCGGCAGCATCGTCAACGTGTCGTCTACCTTTGGCCACTCAGGCGCCGCGGGCGCGTCACTCTATGCGGCCAGCAAGCATGCGATCGAAGGGCTGACGAAGTCGGCGGCGCTCGAGGCAGCGGAGTTCGGTGTCCGCGTCAACGTCGTTGCTCCCGGGCCGATCGACACAAACATGCTGGAGCGCTTTGCCGGAACTGCCGAGAAGAAAGCTGGCCTGGTGGCAGGCGTACCGCTCAAGCGAACGGGGCGGGCCGAAGAGATTGCCCAGATGATCGTATTTCTCGCATCCGACAAGGCATCGTTCAGCACTGGTGCGACGTTCGCTGCCGACGGCGGCAAGATAGCGAGATAAATGAGTCAGGAGGTGCCTGATGGCTCGCGGAAGCATAACTCATATCGCGCTGACGGTGAGCGACCTGGAGCGCTCGACGCCATTTTACGACCGAGTATTTGAATTCATCGGCTTCAAACGTGTCGAAGTTCCGGAATCGACTCAACAGGCGATGAAAACACGGCTCAAGGCGTGGGTCGGACAGGGCTATTCAATATCGATCCGCCCGTCGAAGGGCGAGTTTGCGCACCGGCTGCAGGATCGAAACGCTCCTGGATTTAACCATCTGGCATTCAACGCCAAGGACCGATCGGACGTTGAGAAAATGTACGAGCTCTTAAAGGGGATCGGAGCAACCGTACTCGACGCGCCCGCGGAATATCCGTACTCGCCCGGATACTTCGCGGTCTATTTCACCGATCCTGATGGGTTGAAGTTCGAATTCGCCTATTCGCCCGGATATGACCGCTATCGGGCAGAACCGAGCGAATGATCGCGAATTGAGGCGACCATTATGGAATATGGAATAGCACTCGCATCCAACCTCGATGCGTGGAAAACCGTGAAGCGCGCGGAGGAACTCGGCTTCACTCACGCATGGTTTTACGATTCGCAACTGCTCCTGCCGGACATCTTTGTCTCGATGGCGCTCGCTGCCGAACACACTTCGAAGATTAAGCTCGGGACCGGCGTGATCGTGCCGAGCAACCGCATCGCCCCGTCGTGCGCGGCCGCCCTGGCGACGCTCAACCAGCTCGCGCCAGGCAGGATCATCTTTGGCGTCGGTACGGGATTCACCGCGCGCAACACGATGGGCCTCGGGCCGATGAAGCTCTCGGCGATGCGCGAGTACATCCGCGTCGTCTATGGGCTGCTGAAAAACGAAACCGTCGAGTGGGAGTTCGAGGGCCAGCACAAAAAGATCCGCTTCCTCAATCCCGAGTTCGGCATGATCAACACGCGCGACAAAATTCCGCTACACGTCTCCGCTTTCGCGCCCAAGGCGCGCCAGATGACCGCCGAGCTGGCAGACGGCTGGATGACGTCCAGCCCTTCACCGCCGCGCGCCGCGGAGGAGGCCGAGGATCTCAACAAGGCTTGCCGCGCGGCCGGCCGCGATCCGAAGACGCTGTTCAAGTCCAACCTCGTGCTCGGATGCGTGCTTAAGCCCGGCGAATCGATGACCGGTCCGCGCGCGAAGGCGCAGGCCGGCCCGATGGCGGTCGTCGCGCTCCATGGGATGGTCGAGGGCATACTGCCGCCGCAGATGGAGCGGCTCGCGACCGCGTATCGCGAGCAGTATGCGACGTATCAGCCCGCCGACGCGAAGTATCTGCAAATGCACAAGATGCATCTGCTCGGGGTGCGTCCTGAGGAGGAAAAATTTCTCACCGAGGATCTGATCCGATCGGCCACCTTCACCGCGACCGAAGATGAGCTGCGCGAGCGGCTGAACTCGATCGCGCGCGCCGGCTACGATCACTTCGCGGTGCAACTGGTTACCGGCCACGAAAGCGCCATCGACGACTGGGCCCATCTTTTCGACAAAGCGTGAGGCAATACGAAAGGTGAAGACAATTGAAGAAACGAACAAGGCACTTGTCCTCGAAGCATTCGATACGCTTTTCAACAAGCGCGACTACAAGGCCGCCGAGCGATTTTGGTCGCCCAACTATATCCAGCACAGCGCTCACATCGCGCCGGGACGTGAGGGCCTTTTCAATCTGATCAAAAACGCACCGGCAAAGTTGCGATACGAACACGGCGTGATCCTCGCTGACAAGGATTACGTGATCGTCCACGGCCGCTTCTCGGGCCATGGGCTCTCAGAGCGCAGCTGGATTGCGGCGGACATCGTCCGCATCGCCGACGGCGTACTCGCCGAGCACTGGGACGTCCTGCAAGACGAAGCGACCAGGGAAGAGTCGCAAAGCGGATTGCCGATGTTCGGCACGACGTTCGCCGGCTAGACAGTCTAAAAAGAACGCAACTAACTTCGATACGAGACCTACAATATGCCTCTGACTGGCGAGTATGAACCGAGCCAGAACGACCGAACCCGCGAACAGGTCGAACTGTATGAAGCGACCAACGGCACAAAGGGTGGGACGCTGAAAGGCAAGCCGGTCATTATACTGACCTTCAAGGGCGCCAAGTCCGGCAAGATTCGCAAGACGCCTCTGATGAGGATCGAGCACGACGGCACATACGCTGTGGTCGCTTCCAACGCTGGCGCTCCCACCCATCCCTTCTGGTACCGCAACATCGTCGCCAATCCGATCGTCGAGTTACAGGATGGCGCGGTCAAGCGCGAGATGCGGGCGCGCGAGGTTTTCGACAAGGAAAAAGATCAGTGGTGGAAGCTGGCCGACGCCGCCTATCCGGAATTTCCCGCCTATCGCGCTCGTGCGGGCCGCGAAATCCCGGTGCTCGTCCTCGAGCCGCTCCCTTGACGATCTAAATATGACCGTCCATATTCCGACTGATGCCTAAGCCGTCGCACCGCGAGAAAATATTGACTGAAGGCCTTCGCGTCGTGCACGAGCGCGGGTTCGCAGGGGCGAGCGTTCGCGACATAGTCCAGGCGGCGGGAGTGCCGCAGGGATCCTTCACCAATCATTTCGTTTCGAAAGAAGCCTTCTGTCTTGAAATACTCGATCTCTATTTCAAAGACTTTCGCGCGACGAGCCAGAGAACTCTTCGCAACGACTCGCTTCCGCCGCTCAAGCGCTTGCGCGCCTACATCGATTCACCGATCAAGTATCTCAACCGAATCGGTTGGCGAAACGGATGTCTCGTCGGCAATTTCAGCGCCGAGGCGAGCGAGCACAGCGAAATAATCAGGAAGCGGCTCGTTGATATATATGAGGAGATGCGTCATGCGGTCGCGTATTGCTTGAAAGCCGCGGTGAAGATTGGCGAGGTGCCGCGGAAGACCGACTGCGATGAGCTGGCGGGCTTCCTGGTTGCGTCATTGCAGGGCGCGATACTTCAAGCCAAGGTGGAGCGTAACGCAGTCCCCATCGAACGCTTCAAGAGTTTGGTCTTCTCGACGCTCCTGCGTTGAATAGCTACTTCTTCGACGGTCGGACGCTTACTCGGCGATTCGCTTCGAGTGTCCGATCCAGTAGCGATCCTTGATTAGCCGCTTATAGAGCTTGCCGGTCGGATGGCGCGGCAGCTCCGCATCGAAATCGATTGTCCGCGGACACTTGATCGCGGACAGGTGCGCGCGGCAGAAACCGATCAGCTCCGCTTCGAGAGCCGGCCCGGCCTGCTTGATATCGACCGGCTGCACGACGGCTTTGACTTCCTCGCCAAAATCCTCGTTCGGCACGCCGAACACTGCCACGTCCTCAACCTTCGGATGAGTCGCGAGCAGGTTCTCGGCCTCTTGCGGATAGATGTTCACGCCCCCGCTGATGATCATGTTTGCCTTGCGATCGGTCAGGTACAGATAGCCGTCGCGATCGAGATAACCGATATCTCCGAGCGTCGACCATCCCTTGTCGTTGCGCGAGCTTTTCGTTTTTTCCGGATCGTTGTGGTATTCGAACACCTCGCCGCCCTCGAAGAAGATCGTCCCCGCCTCGCCAGTCGGAAGCTCGCTCCCGTCGTCGCCAAGGATATGAACCTTTCCCACGAGCGGCTTGCCGACCGAGCCCTTATGCTGCAGCCACTGCGCGCTGTCGATCGAGCAAAACCCGTTGCCCTCGGTCCCCGCATAGTATTCGTAAATTTTCGGCCCCCACCATTCGATCATCTGTTCCTTGATAGCGATTGGACACGGCGCGGCGGCGTGGATCACCACCTTCAGGCTCGAATGATCGTACTTGCGCCGCGTCGGCTCCGGCAGCTTCAGCATCCGGATGAACATCGTCGGCACCATCTGCGTATGCGTCACCCGGTACTTCTCGATAAGCGCGAGCGACTGTTCCGCGTCGAAATTCTCCATGACAATGACGGTGCCGCCTATCCGATGCACCGCCATCGTGAATTGCAGGGGCGCCGCGTGATACATCGGCGCCGGCGAGAGATAGATCATCTCGGGAGTCGCCTGGTAGAGCCCGGCCAGCAGCATGCCGATCGGATTTGGCGCGCCGAACGGTTGTCCGCTCAGCCGATGCTTCACGCCCTTGGGCTTACCTGTTGTGCCCGACGAGTAGAGCATCGCGGCGCCTTCGGTCTCGTCGGCAATCGGAGTGGTCGGTTGCGAGCCAACCGCATCCTCCCACGATTCGTAAGTAGCGACTGCGCCGTCCATCATGTAGCGCTTGATGCGGCCCGGAATCATATTGGCCGCGTCCATCTGGCTTGCGACGTCGGCCATCGCGTGCGTTGTGATTAGAACTTTCGCGCCGGAGTCATTTACGATGTAGGCGACTTCCTCCGCCGTCAAGCGTGAGCTGATCGCGGTGTAGTAGAGTCCGGAACGCTGCGCCGCCCAGAGCACCTGGTGATAGCGCCAATGATTCTCGGCGAACAATGCGACTGTGTCGCCCCGCTTGAGTCCAAGCGAGCGGAATAGATTCGCGGCGCGGTTCGACTCATCGTCGAGCTCGCGATAAGTGACGACCTTGCCGGTCGCCGTCATGATGTAAGCGGCCTTGTCAGGATTGCTCTTGGCGTGAATTCCGGGATGCATCAGTTGTGAACCTTGAATTGAGGAATAGTTTTGCCGTTGGCTCAACTATATCGTCACACGAATCGATGTCATCGGGAAGGAGAACCGATTAGCCGTCCGCCTGCTATTGGATTTTGATCAGTGTGCGGCCGAGCTTCTCCATGGCTCGTACAATTGTGAGCGCTGGTGTGGCAGGCGACCGCCGTTTCCTGAATGGACCGGCTCGCAAATCGCGAGACCCTTGACCATTCGCGAATCATTCCGCGTCGTTGTCTTCGACGATAGTGCCTATCCTTGTGTCGTTAATCCTTGTATATACAAGAGCGAGGCCATCTTTCGATCGGTGGCATCCAGATTGCTGAACCAAAGGAGGCGAACGATAGAGCTTGTGGAGCGTTGTGTGCTGAAGGAGAGTTAACTTAGAATGCCGCACCGGCAACGAGTCCCCGAAGCGGCGAACCAGCGAAATTCGATCTCAAGGAGTAACGACATGCGAGAAGCGGTCATTGTATCCACAGCCAGGACGCCGATAGGTAAAGCCTACCGCGGCGCCTTTAATGATACCGAGTCGCCGTCGATGGCCGCTCCTGTAATTCAGGAAGCGGTGAAGCGCGCGCGGGTCGAACCCGCCGAAATCGACGATCTGATCATGGGCGCCGCACTGCAGCAGGGGACGCAGGGCTTCAACGTGGCACGTCAATGCGTCGTTGCCGCGGGACTGCCGATCAGCGTCGCGGGCCAGACCGTCGATCGACAGTGCTCTTCAGGCTTGATGAGTATCTCAATGGGCGCCAAGCAGATCATTGTCGACGGGATGCAGACAGTCGTCGCCGGCGGCCTCGAATCGATCAGCCTGGTGCAGAACTCGCATATGAACGCGTACCACCAGGCCGATCCGATGGTGCTCAAACGCGCGCCCGCGATTTACATGGCGATGATCGACACCGCCGAAGTGGTCTCGAAGCGCTACAAGATCTCGCGCGAGGCGCAGGACGAGTATTCATACAAGAGCCAGCAGCGCACCTTCGCCGCCCAGGAAGCCGGCCGCTTCAACGACGAAATCATCGCAACCACCGTGACCAAACGCTTCGACGACAAGAAGACTGGCGAAACCACAAAGCAACAGGTCACTCTCGAGCGCGACGAATGCAATCGGCCCGGCACCACTCTGGACGGACTCGCCTCCCTCCCGCCGGTGAGGGGTCCGGGCGGATTTATCACCGCCGGCAACGCGAGCCAACTTTCTGACGGGGCCTCGGCCTGCGTTCTGATGGAGCGCAAGCAGGCCGAGCAGCGCGGGCTGCATCCGCTGGGAATTTATCGCGGGATGGCGGTCGCCGGAGTCGAGCCCGACGAGATGGGAATCGGACCGGTATTCGCGGTGCCCAAGCTGCTGGAACGCAACGGGCTCAAAGTCGGCGACATCGGCCTGTGGGAACTCAATGAAGCCTTCGCCTGCCAGGTCATCTATTGCCGCGACCAGCTCGGCATTCCCGATGAGCTCCTAAACGTCGACGGCGGCGCGATTTCGATTGGACATCCTTATGGGATGAGCGGCTCACGCATGGTCGGGCACGCCTTGATCGAAGGCAAGCGGCGCAAAGTCAAATACGTCGTCATAACCATGTGCGTTGGCGGCGGTATGGGCGCGGCCGGGCTGTTCGAAGTCGCCTGAGCCATTTTCCAAATCGGCTCTAGATACGGGGAGAAAAGAGGGTAGCGGGCGGTTTTGGAAGGAAACCAAAGACAATGCAATTGCAAATCAGCACGATAGCGTGGCTCATGCGTACAGCCCTGTCACTGGTGTGCGCGGTAATTCTTGGAGCTGGCATCGTTCATGCCGCTTCCAGCGACGAGGAAGCCGTGCGAAAAGCGGTGAATGGATTCCCGGAGACATGGAATCGTCATGACATGAATGCGCTCAGAGCGCTCTACACCCCGGATGCCGATTTCGTCAACGTAAATGGGATTCACTGGAAGGGGCGCGAATCGATCCTGTCGAACACCGCGTTCCTTCACGGCGCGATTCCAGCA
>JBAWCX010000653.1:0-13125 GCA_049590495.1 Binatus sp. (SeqCode) | reverse complement strand
GCCGACGACGAATCCGCCGACACGAATCGCCGAAGAATATTCCATGATCGATTGCATCAGCGGCGGCCGCCTGGTCGCGGGGATGCCGCTTGGGACGTCGCAGGACGTAAACCTGTGCGCCGGAATCCCGCCTATTGAGCAGCGCGAGCGTTACTACGAGGCGCACGACCTCATCATGAAGGCGTGGCAGTCGCCGGAGATTTTCGCGTGGAACGGCAAGTACTTCAAACTGCCGATGGTCAATATCTGGCCGCGACCGATTCAGAAACCGCATCCGCCGGTGTGGATTCCCGGCAGCGGCAGTCTCTCGACGTGGGATTTTTCCGCCCAGCACAATCACTGCTACTGCTTCCTGTCCTACTGGGGGAACAATTTCGGCAAGCGCGTGATGGACGGGTTCTGGGATTTCGTCGCCAAGAGCAATCTCGATCCCAACCCGTATCGCGCGGGATTTTTGCAACTCGTCGCGGTGTCGGAGACCGACGCGCAGGCCGAAAAGGACTACTACAAGCACATCCGATATTTTTACGACAAATGCCTGCACATTCTGCCCGAGTATTTTCCCGTCGCCGGCAACCAGGACTACAAGAGCCTGGTCAACAGCGTGACCAAGCTGAATCCGCAGTTGTTCGACCTGATGAACAAGATACCGGAGTGGAAGTACAAGGACTTCATCGACAATCAGTTCGTGATCGCGGGCGCGCCGGCTACCGTGCGCCAGCAGTTGATGGAGGCGGTCAAGAAACTGCGCGTCGGCAACCTGATGGTGCTGCTGCATATCGGATCGATGCCGCACGACTTGACGATCAAGAATATCGATCTGTTCTGCAGCGAAGTGCTGCCGCATTTCCGCGGCGTGTGGGACGGTGAATGGGACAATAAGTGGTGGCCGGAGTCGCTCAAGGGACCGCGCAAAATGATGGCGTCGAACGGAGCGCATGCGGCGGCGCGGTAGTATCTATGAGAGAAATAATCGCCTGCGCGGTCGGGCGGCAGGGGTGACCCCTGCACCCAGTGTGAAGCGCAAAGTTGCGCGCGGCGCGCCACTTTGCTCTCAAGGGGCGATGGCTCGATGACGTCCGTACAAGTGTGCTGTTAAGGATTGATATGGCGGCTGCACAAGATAAGACGGTCAGCGTGTGGGGCGACAAGGTTCATCCCAAGGTCAGGATTCTTGGCGATGGGCCGCCGGTCGTGTATCTGCATGGCGGTTACGGCCCGATCGAGACCGAGCTGCTCGACGAGCTCGCCAAGAGCTTCACCGTGTATGCGCCTGAGCATCCTGGTATCACGGCGGGCGACGAGGACTCCTACAAGGCGCTCGACGACATGTGGGACCTTGTCCTCTACTACTACGACCTGTTCGACAAGCTCGGGCTTAAGGCGCCGGCCGTGGTCGGTCATTCGTTCGGCGGGATGATAGCGGGCGAGATCGCGGCGACCGATCCGACGCGCGTCGGCAAGCTGGTGCTGATAAGTCCGCTGGGGTTGTGGCGCGACGACTCTCCCATTCGCAATTATATTGTGACGCCGCAGGCCGACCTGCCCGCGCTGCTGTTCAAGGATCAGCATCACCCGTCGTTGAAGAGGATCACGCTGAACCCCGAGGATCAGCCGGGATTCATCCGGATCACGTGGGCGCTGGGATGCACGGGCAAGTTTATGTGGCCGATCCCGGACAAGGGGCTGCGCAAACGGATGCATCGAATCGCCGCGCCAACGCTGGTCGTCTGGGGGACGGACGACAAGCTGCTGCCGGCGGTGTACGCCGACGAATTCCGCAGAGGGATTTCTGGCGCGAAGATTCATCTGGTCGAGGGCGGCGCGCATATGATGCCGCTGGAGGAGCCTGCGAAGGTTGCCGCGACGGTCGCGAAGTTCGTTAAGGAATAGGCGAGGGGAACGGCGAAAGAATCTTGAATCGTGCGCAGAACCTCACCCCTAACCCCTCTCCCTTCTGGAGAGGGGAACAAAGGTGGTTGTCATCCTTAGTATGTCGTTGATGAAGCGAGCAGCGCGAGCGGAGCTGGCTGCTGGCCTCCGGACAGCGGCGCGTAAGCACCGCCGGTTCCGGTTTTGAAATCGCGCAGCGGCCCTTGAAGGTCTTCCGACGCGATCAAAATCACTTGCGGATTGCCGACGCCTCGAATACTTCCATACAGGACCGTTGGACTAACCTGCATGGACGTTTGATTGTTCGTGCGAATGCGAGTGTATAAAATGAAAGGCAACTCCTTTAAATTGTCGTGTCTTGCCGCCGTGGCGGTTCTCGTGCTCGCCTCGGCTTGCAAAGGCGCAACGGATGGACTTCCAGTGAGAAACACAGGTCATTACGCAACTATCGAGACCGAACGCGGCACCATCGTCATCGAGCTTTATCCCGAAGCAGCGCCCAAGACGGTCGCGAATTTCGAGACGCTGGTGAACAAGGGCTTCTACAACGGCCTGACGTGGCATCGCGTCGTTCCGGACTTCGTTATCCAGGGCGGCGATCCTGACGGCACGGGCGCAGGCGGCCCCGGATACACCGTCCCCGCTGAGATCAAAGAAAAGCACCTGCGCGGCAGCGTCGACACTGCGCGTACAGGAGACGAAGTAAATCCGAATCGCGAGTCGAGCGGCAGCCAGTTCTACATCTGCCTCGAACCGCAGCCGGCACTCGACGGTCAATACACGGTCTTCGGCGGCGTGATTAAGGGCATGGACGCGGTCGACAAAATTCAGAAAGGCGACCACATGAAGAAGATCACGCTCGCCAAGGAGCCGCCCAAGTAGCAGCGGCGCGTCGCAGATGGCGGATTCACGAAGCGGGCACCCGCAGCCGGCGGGGCCCTACTTCAGCGTAGACCTGCATCTCCACACCAATCGCGGCAGCTCGGACTCGAACCTGGCGCCGAAAGACCTGGTCGATCGCGCGCGTGCGATCGGAATCGGCGCGGTCTGCATCACCGAGCACGACAACATGTGGGACTCGCGCGAGATGGCGGCGATGGCGGGCGACTCGGGCGTGATTTTTCTGCGCGGGATGGAAGTGACGACCGACATGGGGCATGTCGGCGCGTTCGGGCTCGAGCGATACGTCGGGGGAATCTATAAGCTGGCGGAACTGCGGCGCGTGGTGGACCTCGAGGGCGGGATACTGATCGCGAATCATCCGTTCCGCTACAAACTCGACCCGCGCTTTTCGTTTATCAACCCGGATTCGGAACCGATCGATCCGACGTACCCGGACCGCGCGGCCAAGCTGAAGATATTCGAGCTGGTCGACGCGATCGAAGTGCTCAACGGCGCATGCGGCGAGGACGAGAATGTGTTCGCTCTGAAAGTCGCGCGCCATCTTGGGATGGCGGAAGTGGCGGGCTCGGACTCGCATTCGGCGGGCTCGGTAGGATGCGTGACGACGCTGCTCGAGGGGCCAATCAAGGACGAGCGCGATCTGATAGATGCAATCCGGTCGAAGCGATGCCGCGCGGGCCGCGGCCTGCTGAAGAGCGCGCTCGCGCCGTTCGAGCTGTAGCGGGCCGTCAGCTAACGCACTAGAAAACCGTTGGAATAGAAGCTTTTTCCTCTCATTTCTGCCGTCGCTAGATTTGAGAGGAAATATGGCGGATTAGCACTATTGAATAGGTTCTAAAACTATTTGCTTTTGTTATATTTTCCTCTCAAATTGGTGCTAGTATAGATTTTAGAGGAAAATGTCAAAGTTGAAAGAACTTACCGCCGAGCAGCGCAGAATCGCGGTCGATACTGCTCAGCTTTATGAGCACTTGCTCGACCTTCATGCCCAGCAGCGAGCATTTCGCGGTGGATTGTACTGGAAGACGGTAGGCGGCCGCGACTACCTGGTCCGCACGATCGGCACCCATAGAGGCAATCGGTCGCTTGGCCCGCGCTCGCCCGAGACCGAGGAAGCTTTCCGAGAATTTACCGAAACCAAGCGCGACCTCGATGAGCGGATCAAATCAATCAGTGAGGAGGTCGCGCGCCAAGCCAAGTTCTGCGTCGCGGCGGGAGTGAATCGAGTTCCTCGGCTTGCAGCCGACATTGTAAGGTCGCTCGACGCAAACGGGCTGCTCGGCAGCCATCTGATAATTCTCGGCAGCCACGCGATGTATGCCTACGAGATGGCTGCGGGCGTCCATCTCAAGGCAGGGCTTCCGCAGACCGAAGATCTCGACACGTTGCTCAACACCAAATCTGAAATCGAACTGGCTGGTTCGATTCGGAGCGCAGGACTACTCGGAATACTTCAGGACGTCGACAAGACCTTCAAGCCGCAACGGAAAAGATCGTTTCGCGCGGTCAACGCGAAGGGCTTCATGGTCGATTTGATTCGCGCGCCAATCGATTCTGGCGGACTCGCGCTCACCAGCATCGGCAGCGGCTCCGATCTGATCGCGGAACAGTTGCGCGGCCTCGAATGGCTCACAGCATTGCCGTTGATGACCCAGATTGTGATTGCCGAAAACGGCTTCCCGGTCAGGTTCGTGGTGCCGGAGCCGCGCGTGTTCGCATTGCACAAGCTATGGGTCTCGCTCCAGCCGACGCGTGATCCAATAAAGCGCAAGCGCGATCTCCATCAGGCAGAGGCGATTGCGCAACTCTCGCTCGACTACTTCAATTTGAGGTTCGACGATCCAGTGATAAAAGCGCTTCCGGCCGAGCTGACAGCGATGATACGAGGCCTGGTCGAACGAATTAATGAGCGACGTTCGAAGATGCAAAGTGGAAAGACCGCGCTTCCGCCAGGCTTCGAAGTTCCCGACGAGGATTAAATCTCTCCGCGGCGGCATTGTTTGCGACGCTGTCGATCCGATAAAATTTTTCGCGCCGCTGCTGAGACTTTAGCCATGAGTGCCAACAAGGATCGCCTCGCTCTGATCGAGCATCTCTCCTCGATTGGCGGTGAGCATTCCGAGGATCTTCGCGAGACCTTGGACCGCGTGGCCTTCGCGATTGCCAGCGGCATGGAGGCCGAGGTCTGTTCGCTCTACCTCTTCGATCCGCAGCGCGAGCGAATCGTGCTGCGCGCCACCGTCGGCCTCGATCGCGAATCGGTCGGCAAGGTTTCGATGCGGCTCAGCGAGGGGCTGGTCGGGCTGGTGCTGGAGCAGGACGAGCCGATCTGCGTGCCCGACGCGATGAGCCATGCGCGCTACAAATATTTCCCTGAGACCGGCGAAGAGCGCTTCCATACTTTTCTTGGTGTGCCGGTTCGCGACGGCCGCAAGAAGCCGCTCGGGGTGCTGGTCGCGCAGACACTCGAGCGGCGCAAATTCAACAAGAGCGAAATCCGGCTGCTCAACACCGCCGCCAACCAGGTCGCGCAAATCCTTTCTCATTTCAGGCTGCGCGAATCGCTCGTCACCAAGGAAAAAGAGCGGCTCGAATACAAGCGGCGCATGATCGAGGCCAACCGGCAGCTCAAGGATTACGAAAAAGTCGGCGGCAAGACGCGTCACGCACCGCCGGCCAAGATTCGCCGCCCGCGGCTGGCGGGACTCTCCGCGTCACCGGGATTTGCGCAGGGCAACGCGCACGTCGTCGGCACATTTCTAAGCAGCGTCGATCGCCATCAGAAGTCCCGCGATCCCAAGATCGAGGCCAGGCGCTTCGAGGAGGCTCTGACCCGCTCGCTGGCCGAGTTGGCGACGCTGCGGGTGCGGATGGAGCCGCTGATGCCCGAGTCGGACCTCAGGATCTTCGACGGCCATCGCATGATTCTCGAAGACGAGGAGTTCGTCGGCCGCATCCGCGAGACGGTTGCCAACGGCTACACGGCGGAGAGCGCGCTGTTCCGCGTGATCGAGGAGCTGAGCGCCTCGATGCTGGCGGTCGCGGACAATTATTTGCGCGAGCGCGCGACCGACTTCCGCGACGTCGGCCATCGCGTGCTGCGACATCTGCGGCAGGAGGAAAAGCGCGCGCCTTTCACCAAGCCGACGATTATCGTCGCCGAGGAGCTCACGCTCTCGCAGTTGACGATGGTCAGCCACGACAGGCTCGCCGGTATCGCGCTGCAATCGGGCGGCGTCACCTCGCACGCGGCGATCCTGGCGCGCGCGTTCGAGATTCCGACGGTAGTCGGCGTCGAACACCTGATGGAATCGGTAATCGAGGGCGATTCGCTCGTGCTCGATGGCAACGCGGGCGTCGTTTACGTCAATCCCGGCGCGGAGATCGAGCGCGACTACGTCAGCCTGTCGCGGCGCTACGAAGCGTTCAAGAAGGAGCTTATCGAAGAGGGCAATGCGCCGACCGCGACGCGCGACGGCCATCGCGTCATGATGCTCGCGAATATCGCGCTGCTAGCCGACATCCAGCTGGCGCTGCGCTACGGCGCCGAGGGCGTCGGACTGCTGCGCTCGGAATTCTCGTTCCTGACCTACGAGGATTTTCCCGACGAGACCCAGCAACTCGCGCTGTACAGCAAGATGCTCGAGACGCTCGGCAAGCGCCCGGTGACGATTCGCACGCTCGATATCGGCGCCGACAAGTATCCGCCGTACATGCGGGTGCCGCGCGAAGACAACCCGTTTCTCGGCTGGCGTTCGATACGCATCTCGCTGGAGATGTCGGGCTTGTTCAAGGTTCAGCTCCGCGCGATTCTGCGCGCGGCAGCCAAGCACAACGTCCGCATCATGTTCCCGATGATTTCGAGCCTCGAGGAATTGCGCCGTGCAAAGGAGCTGCTGGCGGAGTCGCAGGCCGAGCTGTTCAAGGAAGGACTCGAGCACAATCCCAATATCGAAGTCGGCATCATGGTCGAGGTGCCCTCGGCGGTGTGGCTGGCGCCGCGGCTGGCGCGCGAGGTCGATTTCTTCTCAGTCGGCACCAACGATCTAATCCAGTACCTGCTCGCCGCGGACCGCAACAATCCCAAAGTCGCGCACCTGTACGAGGCGCTGCATCCCGCCGTGATCTCGGCGATTGCCGAGGTCGTCAACGTGGCGCGCGCCGCCGACAAAGAGGTCTGCCTGTGCGGCGAGATGGCCAGCGACCCGCTGGCGGCGCTCCTGCTGGTCGGGATGGGTCTCGACGAACTGAGCCTGAGCCCGCTCTTCATTCCGGTGGTTCGCAAAGTGATTCGGGAGGTCGATTATCAGACCGCCCGGCTCATCGCGCGCGAGACTCTGCAGATGGCCAGCGTGCAGGAGGTCAAGGGATACCTGGTCGAGCGCTATCGCGATTTGGGGCTCATCAATCTGGTCGAAATGTACCGCTAGTTACCCTATCTCAGGATTATCCGGACTAATTCCTCGACATTGGCGCTATTAACGTGGTTCAATTTGGGTGGGTTGACATTCCCGGCCCAGATTTGATTACTTATGGGTCTGACCGAGCGGTTAGATACTCCCCCGCGTTGAAGGTGTGATGGGCAGGGTCGGGTTGCTGGTTACGAACCAAAAGCAGAGGATCTATTGATGCTATTTCTCGTATTTCTTGGTGCATTCCTCGTTTTCGCGGCAAGCATCCTCTATTGGTTATTGGGGACCAATCGCTATGGCGGCGACCGTCCGGCCGCGACGCTTCAGTTGACGGCTCGTGCGGGCGCTGGGGCCGAGGCCGCCATAAAGCCGGAGCCTTGCCGGACAGTTCGGGTTTATTTCATCAAACCCTCGCGCTACGACGAGGACGGCTTCGTCCAGTACTTCCGCTACGGCGTCCAGCCGAACAACACCTTGACGGTGATGACGGCGCTCAACGAAGCGTTCAACAAGCGCTACGCGGTGGAGAGGAACGTCCGCCTCGAGACGGTGATTTGGGACGAGATCTGTGACGGCATCGTCAGTCCTGAGACAGTCAAGGCGATTAAGGAAAAGGCGCAGGAAGACGGCGTCGAGCTGCTGATCGGGCTGGCCGGCGTGCAATCGAATCAGTATCCGCGCGGGCGCGACCTCGCGCTTCAATTTGTCGCCGAGGGCATGCCCACGATGATGGGCGGCTTCCACGTCAGCGGCTTTCCGGATTCGTGCAAGTTCTTGAACGAGTGCGGCGTCACGACCGTGGTTGGCGAGGCCGAAAACATCTGGGGCGATATCGTCGAGGACTTCCTGCGCGGTGAGTTGCGAATCAGCTATTCGGTCACGCAGGGAATTCGCGCCAAGACCGGCCAGGAAGACATCATCGTCCCGCTAATCACCGAGTCGCTGCTGCCAGTGCTCGACGATCGTTACCTCACGCGATTCTTCAACGACACGATGACTACGCTCGACACTTCGCGCGGATGCCCATTCACCTGCTCGTATTGCAGCGTGAAGAACGTGATGGGTCGCACGATGCGCTCGCGCGAGCCCGATGCGGTCGTGAGCTGGGTGCGCGACGCATGCCAGCATCATGGAATCGAGTCGCTGTTCCTGGTCGATGACGATTTTTTCCGATCGCCGCGATGGGAAGAGATTCTCACCGGCCTGGTCGAAGTGAAGAAGGAGTATCCCAAGCTCTCCTTCATGATGCAGGTCGATGTTGACGCCTCGTGCTACGCCAACGTCGCCCAGGGCGAGACCGAGACCGCCAAGCATCGGCGCAGCAAGCGCTTCACCGAGCTGGCAGCGGCCGCGGGATGCTACCAGGCGTTCGTCGGAATCGAGTCGCTCAATCCCGATAATCTCAACTTTGCGACCAAGTACCAGAATACAGACGACCGGCAGCACAAGGGAAAGCTGGAAGTGGTGCGCGCGCACGTGATCGACAAGTATCGGCGCGTCGTCGAGAACTGGCACAAAGTCGGCGTGTCGGTGCATGCCGGGTACATGCTGGGATTCCCGTTTGACGGCCCCGATTGCGGACGCGTGGCGGCGGCGACGCTGAAAAAGATTGGCTTCGACATCGTGTCATTCTTCATCATGACTCCGCTGCCCGGCACCGAAGACCAGGTGCGCTTCACCAAGGAAGGCGCCATCATCGACTGGGACTTCAACCAGCTCGACTCGCAGCACGTGACGCTTAAGCACGACAAGCTGGACAAGGAAAGCTGGCTTGGCGCATATCGCGACGCTTACACGGGCTTCTACTCGATCCCGCGTTTCCTGCATACGATGTTCACCATATGCGCGGGCCGCGGACTCGACGCGGAAGCGCGCAAAGGGGTGCTGCGTCAGTTCACGTATTATTTCTTCAGCTATCGCCAGGGACGGCATCCGATGGTCGGCGGGATATGGCCGATTCGCCGCCGCGACGTCCGTCGTGCGGCAGTGACCGACGACGAGGCGCGCCGCTTCTACCTGGGCGGGAAGCGCTTCGACGCGATTTTGCGCGGCGACGGGAACGAGGGATTCGCTGGAGCGCCGGCGTAAGCGACGCAAATTCTAAAAAGTTCGCCAATACCGGCGCGATCCCGATTGGGGTCGCGCCGGTGTGTTTTCAGGTGCATTCGGATGTCAAACGCCGGTCGACCGACAATAATTAAGATGGCTGCATCTCTTGACTACACAGCCGTTTTGTGATATGCACGCGGACGGGGGGCGTGTTCCGTGGGGCACACACTTTCGTCGGGAAAACAGTGATCTTTCAATCCGAGTGAGCAGCGGCGCGTCTCGGCGTCGTTGGGTGCCAACGTCGCTGTCATCCGGAGCCGTGCCAAACCTGGCGCGATCGGAGGAGCTATGCGAGCCGGACGGATTTTCTCCACCTTTCTGTTCACGTTTTCTGTCGCGGCGTTATCAATAGCGGGCTCAGCGCGCGCCGCCGACAGCGACGCCACCGACGCCGCCGCGCTCAAGGAGATCAGAGCCGAGATGCGTCAGATGCGCGAGGAGCGCAGGCGTGACCGCCAAGTGATTCGCTCGCTCGAGATCAAAGTCCAGCAGCTCCAGACCAGAGACACAAAAGTCGAGACTACCACGCAGCAGCTGCAGAACACCGATCAGAAATTGAAAGAAACAACGCTTGAGCTTGAGCAGACCAACGCCCAAGTGAAGACTCTGCAGACCAAGGTCGATGCGCCGATTGCGTCGTCCCAATTTGGCGATGCCGTCCAGCAATATCTCGGCTCGCACTCGTTCACAGTAACCGGAGCGGCCGGCGGCAACTTCATCTACGATCAGCAGAGCGGCGCCCTCGACGACCTTCATCATGCGTCGCAGAACTCGTTCTTCTTCGATTGGGAGCCGATGATCCTTTACCGCCCGAATGATTGGATGCTCTTCGAGGGCGTCATCAGCACAAATTTTGGCAGCACCGGCACCGGAGTGGACCTGTCGATCGCCGACTTCCAGATTTTTCTCAACAAGTACATGGAAGTCGTGGCCGGGCTCTTCGATCAACCGTTCGGCGATTGGTACGAGGCTCAGAGCCCGATGTGGGTGAACCGGTTTGTGACCGCCCCGCTGCCATTTGGAGTCGAGCCGGTGGTTCCGCCGGCGGAGCTCGGAGTCCAACTTCGGGGCGGTATGCAAGTCGGCAAGCTTGGTCAGGATGCCGACTATACGGTCTGGGTCGGAAATGGACCTAATTTCAGCTCGCCGGTTCTTGGGGCAGTGGTCTCCAGTCCGACTGCTATCGCGAACAGCCAGACCAACGGTAAGTCGTTCGGGGGGCGCTTTCGTATATATCCGCTGCCGGTTGATTCCGAGATGGGCCGCCTCGAGCTTGGCGCATCGACCTACAATGGCAAGTGGATGAACGGTAACTGGTACACCTCGTGGGGCGTGGATTTCAATTATTTCACCGGCAACCTGCAAACCCGCGGCGAGTGGCTGGAATCGTACCGCCAGATGCCCAATGGACAGAAGACCGACCATCGCCAGGGATGGTACGTGCAGGCCGGTTACTTCCTCACCGGCATCAACATTCCGGGCGTTCCCGAGATGCTCAACAACTATCTGCATCGATTCGAGCCGCTGGTGCGCTATTCCGGAGTTAATCAGCGCGGCGTATCGACGGCAGATATCCAAGCCGCGACCGGCGTCGGCCTCGGTGGTGTGCAGGTCGGATTGGTTCCCGATTTCGAGATCAACGGGTCGCCGGCAACCTACGCTCCGCATTCGCGCGAAGTTGCGTTGGGTCTCGACTATTGGATCGCGCCCTCAATCGTCTGGCAAAACGAATTCGACATCGAATTGCCGCGCGCAGGAGGTCTGTTTGTCTCGCCCACCGGCGCCGAGACGCCCGCGGGTTCGGTACCGAACGATCACGCATTCCTAACCCAATTCACGATCGGATTCTGAGCGGGGTCACGATGATGAAAAAAGTATTCGTGGCAATCGCACTTGCGGTGCTTGCGATCGGATCCACCGGCGCTCGCGTTACGGCGCAAGAACAGGACAACATGTCGCCGGCTGAGCACAGACGCCTGTTTCGCGAAGGCGCCAAGCTGTGGCCGGTCTACTGCGACGCCTGTCACAATGCGCGACCGGGTTCCGAGAAGGCGCCCTACGAGTGGGACCAGATCATGATGCATATGCGGACGCTCGGAAACATACCGCCCGAAGATACCGAGGCTATCCTGGTGTATCTCAAAGGCAGCAGATGAACGGCTCCATGCGACCCGTCCGAAATCGAGCAGTTGCCCAGAAAAGGAACGGAGGCAAATCGGAGGAGTTATGTCGGAAAGTTTGAGAACCAGGATTCGAACGAGGCTTTGGATTTGGACCGCGCCAGCCATATCGGCGTTTGGAGTGCTGGCGTTAATCTCAACCGCCGCCCGCGCCGCCGGAGTCGATCTGAAAGCCGCGGCCAGCAATTATTCGACTACGTGCGCCTCTTGCCATGGCCAGTCGGGCAAGGGCGACGGACCGGCCGGCGCGACGCTCGCCATCAAGCCCGCCAACTATACGGATTGCGCAGCGATGTCCAAGTTGTCTGACGACTATCTCTTCAACATCATCAAGAACGGCGGCGCGTCGGTAGGCAAAAGCAAGGACATGGCCGATTTCGGCCAGGCTTATAGCGACGATGAGATTCATGGACTGGTCGCGTACGTCCGCAGCTTCTGCACCAAGTGAAAGCTCCAAGCCATGTCCCCAACTGACAGAGCAGACGCCGATGCAGTTGCAGCCGGCGAGGTGGGAAACGGATCGCGGCGGCGTTTTCTGGCGCGGTTGTTCTGGTCCGGGATCGGATTGATCAGCGTCGGCATCGCCGCTCCCATCCTGAGTTATCTCATCCGTCCGCTTTTTGGCGCGCCCGAGGCCGGAAATTGGGTGCCGATGGGAAAGGTCGATGACCTTCCACTCAACGTTCCCCAGCGGCTCGAGGTCGCGCGGCGCATTGTCCAGGGATGGGTGACTGACGATTCGCAGGTGGTAGCCTGGGCAGTGCGGCTGCCGGACAAAATCTACATCTTCGATCCGCATTGCACGCACTTGGGATGCGCCTATCGATGGGACGAGCAGGCCAAGCAGTTCTTCTGCCCCTGCCATTCCGGCGTATACAACCTGAGCGGGAAGGTGGTCAGCGGCCCTCCCCCGCGTCCGTTGGACACTTACGCGTACGAGGTCCGCGAGGGCTTCCTCTATGTGGTTCCGACTCCAACCAAGCAAGTGGTTTGACGAGCGCCTCGGCACGCGCGCGATCCGGCAGGCGCTCTTCGATCGCGACATTCCGAAGAGCAGCCCGCAGGTCGAGTGGATCTACACGCTCGGCAGCATCCTACTGTTCTTTTTTATCCTTCAAGCAGTGACCGGGATGATGCTGGCAATGAACTACGTGGCCAGCCCCGATCACGCCTACGACGCCACGCGTTACATCTCGACGCAGGCCCCCCTGGGCTGGTTCATCCGCGGGCTTCATTTCTGGGGCGCGAGCGCGATGGTGGTGATGATCGGCGCGCACATGCTGACCACGTTTCTCTCGGGCAGCTACAAGTATCCGCGCGAGACGACCTGGGCTACCGGCGTCGTCCTGTTTCTGATCGTGATGCTGTTCGGGTTCACCGGATACCTGCTGCCCTGGAACCAGAAAGCGTACTGGGCGACTGTGGTCGGCACCAACATCGCGGGCGCAACGCCGATAATAGGACAGTACATCGTGCGCTTCTTCCGCGGCGGCAGCGAAGTTGGCCCGCAGACCGTGACGCGCTTCTACGCAATGCACGTGCTGATGCTGCCGGCGGCGCTGATCGTTTTCGTATCGGCTCATCTTTTCATGGTCGTGCGGCAGGGCATCTCGGCGCCGCCCTCGCAT
>JBAWCX010000652.1:0-6030 GCA_049590495.1 Binatus sp. (SeqCode) | reverse complement strand
AAGCTCGGCACCGACTATTCCTCGCTGACGGGCGGGTCACCGATAAAAGGAACGACACTGGCCGAATGAACACGATGCGGCAGAAAGAAAAACGAGCGCGCGGACAGGCGTCGGTGGAGCTGTCGCTTAGCCTGCCGTTGCTGCTGATGATGTTCCTGGTGGTGGTGGAAACGGGCCGCGCGTTCTATATCGCGATTTCAGTTGCCAACGCGGCGCGGGCGGGCGTTCAATACGGCGCGCAAAATCTTACGACTGCGGGCGATAACGCCGGGATGCAGGCGGCGGCGGCCAACGACGCACCGAACATCACCGGAATGACGGCGGTCGCGACGCATTTTTGCAAATGCTCTGACGGGAGCGCCTCGACGTGCCTGTCGACCGACTGCGCCAGCAGCCATCGGTTGTTGTACACAAAGGTCACCACCAGCGCGCCGTACACGCCGCTTATCACTTTCATGGGGATTCTGCCGACGATGACGGTGCCCGGCAAAGCGACTATGCGGGTCGTTCAATAATGAACGCGGGCGGCATCAAACTGCGGCGTCGACGGTTGCGCGCCGCGTTTCGAGGTTCACCGCCGGGGCAGGCGATGGCAGAGTTCGCGCTGGTCATCACGCCGTGCCTGACGCTGTTTTTCGGCATCATCAACTTCGCGCTGGCGCTCTACTGTTACGACTTCGTTTGTTACACGGCACAGCAAGCCGTTCGCTATGCGACAGTTCATGGCTCGACCGCGGTGTCGCCGGTGTCAGCGAGCGGCGTCCAGAGTTACGCGAACACTCTGGTCGTCGGCGTGCTGAATACAAAGTCGATGACCGTCGCCACGACGTGGGCGCCCAACAACAAGCCCGGTGGCGTGGTTACCGTGGTGGTTACATACAACTTCCCGCCGCTGACGAGCCTGGTCTCGTCGGTCACCATCCCGCTCACCCGCACGGCGGCGATGGTCATCACGCAGTAGCGATGCGCACGGCCTGCGAGCGCTGCGGAAATCCCGGCAAACCGCGCAAGATAGACGACTTTCTCCGGTTCCGCATCACGGAGATTCGCGTATTTCTCTGCGACAAATGTTACGCCGCCCTGAGACAAAACGATGCGCGCGCATGGAAGTGGTTTCGATCATACCGCGATCGAAAAGTCTGGTAAGCGGTTTGTCTCAGATGCGTACCGGGGCTAGCATCGACAATTCACGAACCGAGTTTCCGACCTGCCACAAATCCAGGAGGGTCACGATATGGCTGAATCCGCAAGCAAAATTCTCGCGCCGGGCACTCCGGCCCCCGATTTTTCGCTACATACTACGCCCGACCAACTCGTCTCGCTGAGCGACTTTCGCGGGGCTCCGCTGATTGTCGCCTTCTACCCAGCCGACTGGAGTCCGGTGTGCGGCGATCAGATGGGGCTATACAATGAAATCCTCGGCGAATTTCACAAGTTCAAGGCGCAGATCGTCGGTATCTCCGTCGATGGCCCCTGGTGCCATGATGCTTTCGCTCGCGACCGCAACTTGCACTTCCCGTTGCTTGCGGACTTCGAGCCCAAGGGCGGCGTCTCACGCCGGTACGGCGCTTATCGGGCGGGCGACGGCGTCAGCGAGCGGGCGCTGTTCGTGATCGATCCAAACGGGACGATAAGCTGGAGCTACCTGTCTCCGGTCGGCGTCAATCCCGGCGCCGATGGAATACTGGAGGCACTCGAAGCGCTCGCATCGAAGAAGTAAGAGCAAAGTCAGGAGATCGTACCGATGAGTCCAACTGCAACCGGCCGGCTCAAGCCGCCCGTCGGCGCGAACGATCACGTGCAGGGCCCCGCGAAAGCTCCCGTCACGTTGGTAGAGTACGGCGACTACGAATGCCCTTACTGCGGCGAGGCTTATCCAGTGGTGAAGGCTCTTCAGGAGCGCCTCGGGGATCAAGTGCGCTTTGTTTTTCGAAATTTTCCGCTAGCCGAGGCGCATCCGCACGCCGAGCAAGCCGCGGAGGCGGCGGAGGCGGCCAGCGCGCAGGGCAAGTTCTGGGAGATGCACGATCTGCTGTACGAGAATCAGGACGCGCTCGATAGTGAAGACCTGGTGCGATATGCGCGCGCGCTCCATCTCGATTTGCCGCGATTCGTCAAAGAGATGAAAGAGGGCGCTCACGCCGAGCGGGTGCGCGAGGATTTTCGCAGTGGAGTCAGAAGCGGAGTGAACGGCACGCCGACGTTCTTCATAAACGGTGAGCGTCACGACGGACCGTTCGATCTCGCGTCGTTGCTGGCCGCGATCAAGGAAGCGGTCTGATCCTCGAGATTCTCTTCTAAGGTTCATCCGTGCGGTGTGGGTGGGCGCGCAATGAGTTGGCGATTCGCTACCATGATGAGGAGTGGGGCGTGCCGGTGCATGACGATCGCCGATGGTTCGAGTTCATCACGCTCGAAGGTGCGCAGGCCGGGCTGAGCTGGGACACGATTCTGCGCAAGCGCGAGGCCTATCGGAGCGCGTTCAAGGGTTTCGAGCCGGCGCGGGTGGCGAAGTTCGGCGATCGCGAGGTTGCGAGGTTGCTGGCGGACGCGGGGATCGTTCGCAACCGGCTGAAGATCAATTCCGCAGTGGGCAACGCCAAGGCATTTCTGGTCGTGCAGAAGGAGTTTGGCAGCTTCGACGAATACATTTGGCGATTCGTTGGCGGTCGGCCGCGGATCAACAAGTGGCGCTCGCTGAAGCAGGTGCCGGCGCGCACCGATCAGTCGGACGCGATGAGTAAGGAGCTGATCAGGCGCGGATTCAAGTTCGTGGGCTCGACTATTTGCTATGCGATGATGCAGGCGACCGGGATGGTCAACGATCATTTGGTGGATTGCGAGAGGTATAAAGTGGTCGCGGCGGCAAAGGAACCTAACCCCTAACCCGACTTTGCCCACAATATCACTGCCAAGCTGGATTTTCTGGGCAGCCCAGTTTTTTTTTGGGCAACCGGTTCGTGAGCATCGGAGCAACGCCTAGCTCATGAATCGAATGCACCACACAGACGATATTGTGCGCAAGCACTTTCAGCAGTGCTTCGTTCTTTTGCGCCACTTCCGTCTTGCTGCGGATGAAATCTCCAAACTTCCTCTTCATCGAAGAGAACGCAGACTCGACGTTACTGCGCTTGTGGTAGTGGGTCAGAAATTCCTCGCGTTTGAAATTGTAGAGATGGAACAGACGATCCCATGCGGGCGCTTTCAGATTCGGCTTGATTGTCGAATTGCTGCGGAACGGAATGAACGGGGCCGCGCCCATATTGTCGATATGCTCGATCATTTCGCGACTACTATAAGCCTTGTCCGCCAGCACTTCGCGGATCGAAAAGTTTTGCGCAGTCTGCTCAAGCAGCGGCTTGAATTGCGTAATGTCGTGGCGGTCGCGGTCAGTGATCGTGACGCCGGTTACGATATGCGTTTTCACGCCGATCATTGCGTGAACCTTGAGGTAGTCGCGGACGTTTATCTCATGGCCGTACTTCGCGGTGTAGTGCCGATAGAACCGCTGCAATCCGAAGCCGGTAGAATCGGCTGCAAAATCAGTTTCCACGGCGCGGAGCGGCAGGCTACTAGCCATGATGAGATTTTCAATGACGGGTGTGACTTCTGCCGACTCGATCACGTTGAAAATCGAGTTGTAGCAGGGCGCATGGGCAATCAGCCCTTTGGCTTCGGCTTCGCGCAAATCAGTCATGAAGCGACGTGCGGAAACGGTCGAGTAAACCTTGAAGGTTGCGGAGAACAGGGCGTCGCCAATCGGCAGGCGCGGGCGACCGCGTTGCTGCTCGACTTCGGGAATCCCATCGCACAGATCGCGGAGCAACTGGCAGAACGTGGCTTTTTCGGAAGTCTGGGCAGCGTTGTACGTCGGCCAGTCTTGCGCATAGGTAACGCGGACTGCGGCAGTGACGGTTTCGGTCCCGTCAACGTTCAACTCACGCTTCATAGCGAACTCGACCGCGAAGGCGTGTTTGCATTTGATCAGACGCAATTCGTGGTCTGGGCAGGTGCACTGATAGCCGTCAGCACTCTTTGTTACGGTATATTTTCCGTTGAGAGATTGAGACGGCACCGTCCACTGATTGCCCTTCTTCACGATTCGAGCGGTCGCCGCGATCTCCATTCCACGTTGTTGTCGAGCTTCCATTTTCGCCGTATCCCACTATTGATATATACAGATAGTATATCCAAGTGCGGCACTTGTCAAGACTGGTATATACGATTAGTATATACGCGAGGTGCTGGCGGATGGCGAAAGATAAAGAAATCGGGATGGTCAAATTGGACGGCTGCCGCTGCCGCTGTGGGCATGAGTGGTTGCCGCGCGGAGAAGAGAAGCCTCCTGTGCGGCCCGCCGTGTGCCCAAAGTGTAAATCGCCTCTCTGGGACAAACCAAAACAACGCCATTGAACGGCAAGCGGCAATATCGCTATATCTGGCAAGAGAAAGATTGGCGGGGGTAGCGGGCTTTGAACCCGCGACTTCCCGATTAACAGTCGGGCGTTCTGCCGAACTGAACTATACCCCCGCCAATCCCCCTTCCTTAAAACTTCTCTTCGGTTATCGGGTGTGCTTCGTCAGTCGCCGGGAGCGCAGAGGGCGGCAACTCACCGCGCGCAACCTTATTAAACGTCTTCCAGTGTTCGCGCAGTTTTTTCCAGATGACGTTGCTTTCTTCTACGGACCAGACAAGCTCGCCATCATCGGACCAGTGGTTTTTTCTCCAGACCAATTCGTTTTCCTGGATCAGCTTCCAGACGATCTGTTCGTGGTGAGTCAGAAGTTCAGGATGGCGGAGAGCGAGTTTCGCGAAACGATCCGGCTCGAAGACATCCCAAAGTTCGGGCTCGTCGAGAAGAGAATGAATCTGGGGGTTTGTTTTATCGTTACGAAGAAACACCAACCTTATAGCGCTGGTGATGGCCTCCTCAATGAACGAACTCAATGTTCGTCGCTGTGTTCGCGCGGCCAGTTCGGCGAAATAGCGAATGCGGGGTTCAAGCCGAACGGTAACGCTCTCCGAGCGAAGCGTTCGCTTTCCCACGCCCATGATTTCCTTCATTTCCCAAGGGTCAATAGTTCTTCTGTTCATCCCGTGAATTCCTTTGAAGTTCTGGCATTATCTGGCCAGAAATGGACCCTCAACGCAAGACCCCGTAAGACGAACCATCCACTGGCAGTTGAATACCAGCCGTATGCTTGAACGTATTACAAACGATAGGATGGCCTAAGTGGTTAATAAAACGAGCTTTTCCTTCACAGAGCGAATGAACGTCGAAGGCGCGGCAGCATATTTGGGGCTGTCGACAAAGACTCTAGCAATGAAGAGATGTGACGGGACTGGACCGAAGTTTATCAAGCTAGGCCGAATTTACTATTTCAGAGATGACCTCGACGAATGGTTGCGATCAATGCGTGTTACCAGCACGGCGGAGTTGAGACGTGATTGAACGCGCGTGACACTCTCGCTAATCGGTATATACTACTCGTATATCCAGTCAGGCGGGAGGTTCGTGCGATGGCAGACCCTTTTCACATTGGACCGTTGGAAGCAGTGTATAAAGTAATTGAAGAACGGGTGCCATTCGGCAGACAGATCACGACGATAACATCAGTCTTGATCGTGTTCGGAATTATCGTCTTTGTGGCACAATTTTTGGTCGCATCGCTCATGTTTCCGCTTGGAGGTGCGATCCCCTCCATCGCTTCCTTCCTCCGAAGGGTGCCCCTATTTGGTCCAGACTGGACGGGCATTCCGCCTGAAATTCAACGTGCGCTGTTCTATCAGTTCACTCTGTTGTTCTGCATGTACTTATTGTTGGTAGCGGGAGTTTACCTTGGTAGATGGATACAAGCTGATCGCAACACTGCAATCGAGAAACGAGTCGATAGTCTAGAAAATGCTGTTGGTATTAGACAGCCGCAATGACTTGTTGTGGGGGCCAGCCTTTTATGGGCAGACAATCGGATTTATGGGCAGATGGCGATTTACGGGCAAAGCCCCCTAACCCCTTCCCACTGTGGGAA
>JBAWCX010000651.1:0-12805 GCA_049590495.1 Binatus sp. (SeqCode) | reverse complement strand
GGGTCGTGCGGCGCTTCAACGCGCGGATGCGCTATCGCGACATCCTGCCGATTCGCGCGAGCATGTACGTGCTGGCTCTGATCAACACCAGCCTCGCGCAGGGCGGCGTCGCGTATTACCTGCATCGCAAAGCTGGAGTCAGCTTCCTGAGCGCGCTCAGCTCGGTGCTCTTCATCGCGATGCTCGAGATTTACCAGCTCTTTCTGTTCTCGACACTCGGCGTGATCTTCTACACGCCGGTCGGCGACGCGCAGATAAGGATAGTTGCGATACTTCGCATCGTGTACATCGCGGCGTGGGCGCTGCTCGTCGGAATCATGATTTTCTTCGCGACCGCACGCCGCAGCGCGCGGATTCGCAACTGGGTTGAGACCGGCAGGGCAGGCGCATTGCTCGCGACCTTCATCCAGGCGCGCCCGCTCGACTACCTCGCGGTGCTGGCCATCAAGGCGCCGACGTTCCTCGCCTCGGTCGTCGCGCAATATTACGCGCTCGCGCTGTATGGAATCGCGATACCGTTCGCGAAGCTGATGTTGTTTCTGCCGCTGGTGTTCCTGGCCGCAGCGCTGCCGATCGCGGTCGCGCATCTCGGCACCAGCCAGGCGGCGTGGCTGCTGTTCTTCTCCAGCAACGCGTCACCGGTGAAGATCGTCGCCTACAGTCTAGCGGCGCAACTAACATTCATGCTGTGCAACGCGCTAATCGGCCTGGTCTTCCTGCCCCGCGCCAGCCGCGAGCTGACAGAGCTCCGCGCCGAGCCGGCAAGCAGCTCGGCGACCGCGTGAGCCTTATCGCACGCAGAGCAGAACGTATCTCACCGGCCGCTCTCTCGCTCTTCCAGCAATGCCTGCAGAACGCTAGCGCCTTCAGGGATCTCGATGGGCTTATGAGTCTTGAACCATGCGGCCAGATCGCCGGTGCCGCGCCTAATAGCACCCTTGCGCTCGAGTCGCGCGAGCCGCTCTTCGTCAGAATCGCTACTCATATTTTTGATCATAGCGAAATTGCTGGCGCTAACGTAGCTGAATTTCTTGCCTCGCCCCACGTGGGGAGAGGCCGACGTTCGTCCTCGACCGTCGGGTGAGGGACCAAATTATTTTGGTCTGCCGTCGCATCAGATTGTGCGGCCATCAGACAATCGCGCCGCACAGTTTGTCCCTCACCCTAACCCTCTCCCCACAACCGGCGAGGGGATTGGAACGGAAGCCTACTCAGGGTGCGGCGACAGCCAGACGTGCTCGAAGCGGGTGGGCCGCATTGGATTAATCACGTAGTCGTGCACCCATGGCTGGCGGATTATGTAAGTCACCGGGTAATAGAGGATGACCCATGGCGCGTCGGCTACGACGATTTTTTCCGCCTGGTCGTAGAGCGCGTAGCGCTTTTTCATGTCGGCGACCGGCTCGGCTTCGCGCAACAGCGCCTCGACGTCGGGATTGGAATAGAAGCTGTCGTTGTTGGAGCCCCACTGAGCGCGCGACAGCAGCGCGCCGAGAAAATTTTCGGGATCGGGAAAGTCAGCCTCCCATCCCTGCATGAACGCCTGCACCGTTTTCGGCTGGCGAATCGCTTCGAGAAACGGTCCCCACGCGACCGGCTTCAGCCTGGCGTGGATGCCGAGCGGCGCGAGATCCTGTTGTATCGATTGCGCGAGCATCAGGACGGTCTGATCGGCGCGCATCCAGATTTCAAAGTCGAAGCCTTGCGCGAGATGAGCTTCCTCGAGCAGCGCCCGCGCTTTCGCCGGGTCGTAGTCGTAGCCTTTGAGGTCGGGGTCGTAGCCGGGCAGGTTCGGCGGCATGACGCCGCGCGCGACGACGCCGCGCCCATTCAGTATGGCGATGAGCTTGCGGCGATCGATCGCGTAACTGAGCGCGCGGCGCACCCGAACGTCGGTAAACGGCCACATCTGGCAGTTCATACCGAGGTAGCGCGTCGTTACGGTAGTCTTCGCCAGTGTCAACTTTCGCAGCGCAGGAGTTTTCATGACGTATGGGAACTCGGCCGGTGGAATATCGACCACCGCGTCGATTTGGCCCGCGTCGAAGCGCAGCCATTGCAGTTCCTGGTTGACGCCGACCGACTCGACGATCGCGTCGAGATGCGGCAGCGGTTTGTTGAAGTAGTATGGATTCCTCACCAGCACCAGGCGCTGGCCGCTGATCCAGTCGCGCAGCATGAAAGCGCCGCTGCCGACGACGTGGCGCGAAAAATCGTCGCCCCATTTCTCGGCGATGTCGCGCGGGATAGCCGACGCAAACGGCATCGCGAGCTTGTGCCCGAAGATCGGGTCGGGCGCACTCAAATGGAAAGTGATTGTCGTGTTGTCGGGCGTCTCGATTCCGCTCACGTGCGCGGCGCGATGAGCGGCGAAGTCGGCAGCGCCCACAATAACGCGGTAGTACTCCATCCCGCGCGAGCGCGTGGCGGGATCGAGCACCCGTTCGATTCCATAGCGGAAGTCGTTGCTGGTCACGGTTCGGCCGTCGGAAAAGCGGGCGTCGGCGCGCATATGAAATGTGAAAGTCGTCGCGTCGGGCGAGCTTTCCCAAGCGGTGGCGATATCGGGCTCCAGCTCGATGTTGCCGTCGCCGTAGCGCACGAGCGTGTCAAAAATTGCCTGCTCGAAAGTCCAGGAGACGGTGTCGTATCCGGCGGCCGGGTCGAGCGTCGGGATATCGTCGGCATCCGCAAGCCGCAGCACCATCGCGTGCGGCGGCAAGTTGAGCGGAGGCGGTCCGCCGCCGCATCCGGCGGCCAACGCGATCGCGATGATTGCCGGCATGACTCGGCGGCGCATCATTGCGAGCGCCTGCGCAAGAATCCGTAGCCGAGCAGGTTGAAACTCAGCACCGCGTAGAAGATGGCGAGGCCAGGGAAGGTCGCCAGCCACGGCGCGGTGCGGAAGTAAATCGTCGCCTCTTCGATCATGCGGCCCCAACTTGGCGTTGGCGGCGGCACGCCGAGGCCAAGGAAGCTCAGCGCCGCGTCGAGCAGCAGGGTGTCGGAGGTGCGTAGCGCGGCCATCACGACGATTATCGGCAAGACGTTAGGCAGAATGTGCAAGGCGATTACGCGGCGTGATGGCGCCCCCAGCGCTTCAGCGCCGAGCACGAAATCCCGTTTCGACATCGTAAGAGTTTCAGCTCGGACGACGCGAGCAATCGACGTCCATGAAACGAGACCGATGACGATGAAGATCGTGCGCAGACTCGGACCCAGGACTGCCACCAGAGCCATCGCGAGCAGCAGCGGCGGCAGGGACAGCATCAAGTCGGTGAAACGCATCAGCAGAAAATCCACTGCGCCACCAAAGAATCCCGAGCACAAGCCGATGGCGATGCCGATGGTCATCGTGACGGCCATCGCGGCGACGCCGACGGTGAGCGAGATGCGAGCGCCGAAGATGATGCGCGAGAGCACGTCGCGGCCGAGCTCGTCGGTGCCCATCGGAAATGCGCGCGAGGGCGCGCCCGGATCGCCAAAGGTCGGCGCGACGACGATCGTTGGATCGTGCGGCGCGAGCATGGGCGCGAAGATCGCGACAATCACGAGCACGGTGACCATCGCGGCGCCAACATTTTCGAGCGTGACTAGGCGGCGCAGATTCATCCGGTCTCCGCGAGCCGAATACGCGGATCTAGCCACGCGTAAAGCAGGTCCACGAGCAGGTTGGCGACGACAATCAGGAATGCGGAGAACAGCACGGTGCCCATGATCAGTGGGATGTCGAGATTGAAGATCGCGTCGGCCGCCAGCCGCCCGATTCCCGGCCAATTGAAAACCGTCTCGGTCAGAACGACACCCGAAAGCAGTCCGGCGAGATCGAGGCCGGCCAGCGTGACGAGCGGCAGCAGCGCGTTTGCCATCGCGTGCTTGAGCATCACGCGAACGCGCGAGAGACCCTTGCCGCGCGCGGTGCGGACGTATTCCTGATCGAAGGCCTCGCACAGACTGGTATGAAGGACGCGCGAATAGTAACCGGCCGAGCCGAGTGCGAGCGTCAGCGTGGGCAGGATCAGGCTGGTGGCGCCGCTGTAGCCGCCTAGCGGAAACGAGCGGACAGTGGCCGCGACCGCGATCAGCAGCATCGTGCCCAGCCAGAACACCGGGATCGACACCAGCGCGAGCGATATGACGAGCAGCAGGTTGTCGGCCGCGCGCCCGCGATACGCGGCGGCCAACGCGCCCATTGCGATGCCGAGAATCAGCGACAACGCCATTGCGGCGCCGGCGAGCACCGCGGTCGCGGGAAAGCGATCGGCTATCAGCCGCGTCACGCTCTCGCGGCGGATATAGGAGCGGCCGAGATCGCCGTGAATCGCGCGGTCGAGGTAGCGCGCGTACTGGACGTAGAGTGGTTGATCGAGACCTAGCTCGGTCCGGATCGAGGCGAGTGTTTGCGGATCGGCCTTCGCCCCGGCCATCGCGACCGCGGGATCGGCGGGAACGACGAACGCGATCGCGAACGTGATGATCGACGTTCCAACCAGCACCGCCGCGCCAAAGAAAATTCGTCGTACCAGGTAAGCGAGCATCGTTCAGCCCGCGATAATCCCAGCCGCGGCAAGCACGCGGCGAAGCTGGAGTTCGGCGCGCTCGCGATGGCGTCTCGCGCTGGCAGAGTCTTCGGTGGAATCGAGCGCGGCGCGCGTCTCAGGCGGAAGTTTCGCGACCACCGCTGACATTTCGGCGAACAACTGCTCGTCGTCAGCGTCACGCGAACCGTCTGATTTGAGTGCGTGATAATGCGCCAGAAATGCGGCCAACGATGAGTACGCGGGGACTTTCACGCGAACAAGGTTAGCCTGCGGTTGCACCGAGTGGCGAGATCGCGAGTCCGATCAGATAGCCGGCGGCGGCCGCGCTCATCGCGATTGCAAGAAAGCGCACGCCTGACCGCCAGCGATCGATCCGATGCGCCAGCCACCCCTCGAAGTATCCCACACCGAACAAGGTCAGCGCGGTTGCGGCGAGCGCGCCGCCGAGGTCGTAGCGCGGAACTGTGATCAACATGTACGGCAGCAGCGGCACGAGTGCGCCAACCAGGAATGCGATTCCCATCACGACTCCATCCAGCGCCGGCCTGCCGAGCAGCGGGCCGCCAAGGCCAAACATCTTCGCCTCGGCGGTCGATGCGAGGGCCCTGGGGGAAGTGCTCAGCAGCTGGACGATGCGATAGCCGGCCTCACGACTGAGACCTTCCTTGCAGAGCTCGTCGAGCAACCCTTCCTGGACGGTGTATGGCTTTTCGGCGGCGTCCGCGCGCACGATCTGGAGCTCGGCACGCAGCACTTCAGTTTCCGCGCGCGCCCCCAGGTAGGCTCCTGCAGCCATCGAGAGTGCGCCGGCCGCAGTGGAAGCCAATGCCGCGAGTGCGACCTGCGAATGCTGCGAGACGGCGCCGCTTAGCCCGCACAGCACGCCGGCGGTCGTCAGGACCCCGTCCTGCACGCCGAAAACAATTTCGCGGATGCTCGAGAGCCGCTCGAAGAGCTGCCTTTTTTCCGCGGGAGCGACTGAGGCCAAGCTCGCCCTAGAAGTCGCAGTCAGTTGGACCGAACTCGACGCCCGGAGTCCAATCGGCGGGGCAGAGTCGGCCGGTTCGCAGCGCGCGCACGATTCGAAGCGTCTCGCTGACGCTGCGCCCTATGTTCAGCGGGCATGATTCCGCGAACGCAACCTTGCGTTTTCGATCGAGGATGAACGTGGCGCGCAATGCGACCTTCTTATCGTCGTCGAAAACGCCGTAGGCGCGCGCGAGAGCGCCGTCCGGATCGGCCAGCATCGGGTAGCCGATTCCGCCGAGATCGCGCGCCCATCGCAGATGGCTGTCCACGTTGTCGGTACTGACAGCCACGATCGCCGTCTCTTCAGCGGTAAATTCTTTCAGAGCGTTGTTGAAGCCGGTGACTTCGGTCGGACAAATGAACGAAAAATCGCGAGGGTAGAAAAAGATCAGAACCAGCTCGGACGAAATCTTCGCGAGACTCGAGCGTGCGATACGCCCGTCAAGGGCGCATTCAAGATCGAACGGTGGTGCGGGATCGCCCGGCTTCAGCATCGCAAGCAGAACCTACTCAATCTCGAAGGTGAGAGAAACCGTCGCCGGCACCGTGACCTCGCCCGGTTCGACCGGCGTGGCGACTTTCGACGCCTCCGTCGCGAACGCCATTCCCATCCGGACCGGGATCGGCTGTGCTTCCGAAACCGTCGTCGCCTTGAGCACCTTGCCGAGCTTCACGTCCAGCGCCGCTGCGAGCGCGTCTGCCTTCGCGCGCGCGTCTCGCGTTGCCATCGCGATCGCTTCGGTGCGCGCCTTGGTGTCGTCCTTGATGCTGAAGTTGAGCGAGTTGACGCGATTCGCGCCCGCGGCAATCGCCGTATCGATCAGCGCGCCAACGAGGTCGAGCGCGCCAGTATGCACCGTCACCGAGTTTTGCGCGTTGTAGCCGACGATGGTGGGGTTCTCGTTCGGACGCTGGCTGTAGTCAGGATTCAGCGAGTAGCCGCCGGTGGTAATCTTGCCTTTGTCGCCGAGCTTCGTCTTGAGCGCGTCGATCACCTTGGTGGCCAGCGCCGCATTCAGATTCGCAGCTTCCTCCGCCGTCTTCGCATGCGTGTCGATCGCGAGATCCAGATCCGCGGTGTCGGGCGATGTGCGCGTCTCGCCGCTGCCATCGACTTCGATCGTCCGCTTGGCGGAAATATTCTCACTGCTTTGCGCCGACGCCGCCGTCGCGAACACCGGCTGGACGATCGCAAGTGCAAGGCCGACAGCGGCTGCGCGAAGAGCAAGCTTCATGACTATCACCTCGGGCTCGTTCCGGAATAAGTTGATTCCAGATCGCTTTATCGGGAGACTGTACCAATTGACGATAATCAAAGTCGTCACGCAAGACGAATGGCGGAAAAACCAACAAAGCAAAATGACAAGAAGGTAACGCCGCGCAGCGAGGACTTCGCCGCCTGGTACAACGACATTTGCCTTCGCGCCGAGCTGGCGGACTACTCGCCGGTGCGCGGATGCATCGTGTTTCGTCCCGACGGCTTTGCGATTTGGGAGGCGCTTCGCGACGAGCTCGACCAGCGCATCAAGAAGACCGGCGCGCGCAACGCGTACTTCCCGCTGTTCATCCCGCAGAGTTTTCTGCAAAAGGAAGCGCAACACGTCGAGGGTTTCGCGCCCGAGCTTGCGGTCGTCACGCACGGCGGCGGCAAGGAGCTCGAAGAGCCGCTCATCGTGCGCCCGACGTCCGAGACGATCATCAACCATATGTTCGCGCAGTGGATCAGATCGCATCGCGACTTGCCGATGATGCTCAATCAATGGTGCAACGTCGTGCGATGGGAGATGCGCACGCGCATGTTTCTGCGCACCACGGAATTCCTCTGGCAGGAGGGGCACACGGCGCACGCTACGGCGGAGGAAGCGCAAAGCGAGACGCTCGGGATGCTGGAAGTGTATCGGCAGTTCGTCGAGGAGTTCCTCGCGATTCCGCTGATCGTCGGACGCAAGAGCGCGGCCGAGCGCTTTCCTGGCGCCGTCGAGACTTATGCGATCGAGGGTCTGATGGGCGATGGGCGCGCGTTGCAATGCGGCACCTCGCATTTTCTCGGCCAGAACTTCGCGAAACCGTTCGAGATCCGCTATCTCGACGATCAGAATCAGATGCAGTTCGTGTGGCAGACGAGTTGGGGCGTATCGACGCGGCTGCTCGGCGCGATCGTGATGGCGCATGGCGACGACCAGGGACTGCGGCTGCCGCCGACGGTCGCGTCGACGCAAGCGGTCATCGTGCCGATATTCCGCAAACCCGAGGAGGGCGCTACAGTGCTCGCCGCCGCGCGCGCCGCGCTCGAAGCGCTGACGCAGGCGGGAATCCGCGCGCGCGTCGACGAGCGCGAAGGGATGACGCCGGGTTTCAAGTTCAACGATTGGGAAATGCGCGGCGTGCCAGTGAGAATCGAGATCGGACCGCGCGACGTCGCCTCGGGTGAAGCGGTGCTGGCGCGGCGCGATAAGTCGGGGTCGGAATCGAAGAGCAAGGCGTCGCTCGCGACGATCGCGCAGACTGTCAGCGCGCTGCTCGGCGAGATTCAGAAAAATCTCTACGCACAGGCTAAGGCCGCGATGATCGCCAACACGCGAAGGTTCGACGACTACGCGGTGTTTCGCAAGCACATGGAAGGAGAAGGCGGTGGCGGATTCGCCGACGTCTATTGGTGCGGGAATCCCGTGTGCGAGACGCGAATTCGCGAAGAGACCAAGGCGACCTGCCGCGTGATTCCACTCACAAACGACGGCGTCGCAGGCAAATGCCTGGTGTGCGGCGAACCGGCAACCGAGCGCGCATACTTCGCAAAGTCATACTAGGTATCGGTCTCTTCTCCCCAAAAGTTCGAACAGGGACGAAGTCCCGCATCTTTTCCTCTCGTTGGGTGCAGGGGTCACCCCTGCCGAAGGAAGTGTGAAACCCACCGCGGGTTTCACATTTAATAGAGTGATTTAAAATCTGTAACTGATCTTCATCGCCGCGCGCACTTCGGCCATCGTCTCCTGCGCGACGGCGCGGCCCTTGCGCGTACCCTCGACGATGATTTCGCGGACGTGTTCCGGCTTCGACGCGAACTGTGCGCGACGCTTACGAATCGGTTCCAGGAAAACGTTCAGCGCCTTGAGCAGCTTCTCCTTGACCTCGACGTCGCCGACCGTGCCCTTGCGGTAGCGCTCCTTCAGCTCCTCGACCTCCGACTTATCCGGATTGAACACGTCGTGATAGGTGAAGACGGGATTGCCTTCGACGTGGCCGGGATCCGTCGGATGCAACCGCGTGGGATCGGTGTACATCGACATCACGCGTTTGCGCACAACCTCGGGCGAGTCGCCAAGGTAGATACAATTGCCGAGCGACTTCGACATCTTCGCGCCGCCGTCGGTGCCCGGCAGTCGCGCCACTTCGCCTACGAGCGCCTTGGGTTCAATCAGCACCTTGTTGTACATCCGATTGAAGCGCCGCACGATCTCGCGCGCCTGCTCGATCATCGGCAGCTGATCCTCGCCGACGGGCACGAGATTCGCCTTGAAGATCGTGATGTCTGAAGCTTGTGAAATGGGATACGTGTAAAATCCGACCGGCAGGCCCTTGCTGAAATTCTTCTGCTTGATTTCCTCCTTGAGTGTCGGATTGCGCTCGAGAGTGGCCGTGGTGACAAGGTTCATGAAATAAATCGTCAGCTCGGTCAGCTCCGGCACCATCGATTGCACGACGAACTTTGCCTTGTTCGGATCGATACCGACGGCCAGGTAGTCCAGCGCGACCTCGAAAATATTTGCTTCGAGTTTCTCGGGATGCTCGAAATTGTCGGTCAGCGCCTGGATGTCGGCGATTAGTAAGTAAGTATCGTATTCTTCCTGAAGACGTATTCGGTTTTGCAGCGATCCTACATAATGACCCAGATGCAACGGCCCGGTGGGACGGTCTCCAGTGAGTATTCGCTTAATCATCAGTACGATAGTCAGTACAATAGTCAGTTCTTGAAGAGGCTGCGCAAGGTCGCCAGATTCTCGAGGTCCTCTTTCAGCTCGGGTCCCTTGGGCGTCTCCAGACACATCGGCAGCCCGAAAAATCGCCGATCGTTCAAGATGCGCCGGAACGCGTCGAGTCCGATGAATCCTTTCCCGATATGCTGATGACGATCGACGCGCGAGTGGAAATCCTTGATCGAGTCGTTGAGATGAAACGCGGCAAGTTTCTTAATACCAATGAACTTGTCGAGTTCACTGAACGTATTTTCGTATCCTTCGGGAGTGCGCAGGTCGTAGCCGGCGGCAAACGCGTGCTCGGTGTCGAAGCATAGCCGCAGGCGCTCGTTTTCAATGACGGCGTCGAAGATCTGCGCCATCTGCTCGAAGGTGTGGCCAAGCGTGCTGCCCTGGCCAGCCGTGATTTCCAGCGCGATCTTCACGTCGAAGCCTTTACAAGCTGAGTGCGCCTCGTCGATCGATTTTGCGATCGTCTTGATTCCATTCTCGATGCCCGAACCTACATGAGCGCCCGGATGCGCGACGAGAGTGGGCACGCCGAGCGCCTCGCATCGATGCAACTCGTCGATAAATCCCTTGACCGACTTGGTGCGCAGCGCTTCATCGGGCGCGCCGAGATTCACCAGGTAGGAATCGTGCGCGATCACGGTCCCGATGCCGGTCTCGACTTGATTGCGTTTGAATGTCTCGATTTCCTCTTTGCTGTACGGCTTCGACGCCCACTGTCGCGACGACTTGGTAAAAATCTGGATGCAATCGCAGCCGACCTGCTTGCCACGGATCAGCGCCTCGCCGACTTCTCCCGCGATCGACATATGCGCGCCAAGCAATGGACGAGTATGTTTGCCGGTGTGTGCCATCGTGAGATGCCGCCTTCACGCACCGGGCTCTGAGGCACGCGAGCGCATCGCGATTTTATACGAATGAACGCCCAAAGCGAGCGCCGGCGACTCGCGCAGCCAATGAACGCTCTTGCCCGCGACGCCCGCCGGTGGATACTTCATTACTCGTGCGAACCGCGATCATCATGGTGCTGACGATTGCCGCCGCGGGATGCGCTCGGGTTTCGCTTCCGCCGCAGGTGACGCTCTCGGAAATGGAGCCTTCGGGCCGTGCCGCCAAGCCGCCCGATTGCAACATGCCGGTGTTGCGCCACGAGCCGCTGACGGTTTTTCGCAAGGTCGCAATCGTCGAGGCATTGGGAAACCGCTTTGCGAACGAGTCCGACGTGCTGCCCGCGGTGCAGCGCAAGGCCTGCGAAACGGGTGCGGATGCGATCGTCATATTGACGAGCAAAGGGCAGACCACCGAAGACGCCACCGGTTACTACATCAACTCGGTCGCGATAGTGTACGGCAAAGAAAATTCAACCGCGCCCGGCACCGCGTACAAGATTCCTCCGATCAGGCAGTGAGACTCGGAAGGCTCATTTAATGCTTTCGCGTTGCCGCGGATTTCAGCGCATGATGAGTGACTGATGGCGTCGGCGAAGCGGTCCATAAAGACGGTCGGCCTGGTCGTCAAGCGCGATCGGCCCGAAGCGATCGCCATCGCGCGAACGCTTGCCCGTTTTCTCCGCGCCCAACACAAGACTCCACTCGCCGACTCGGAGACGGCGGCGAAGATCGGCGCCGAGGCAGTCGAACGGCATCGGCTCGGCGACCATGCGGACCTGATCGTCGTGCTCGGCGGCGACGGCACTCTGCTCGGCGTCGCGCGGCTGGTCGCGTCGCAAGGAATTCCGATCCTCGGCGTAAATCTTGGTGGACTGGGCTTCCTGACCGAAGTGACTATCAAGGAGGCGCGCGCCGCACTGGAACGCGTGCTCGGCGGCAACTACGAGGTCGATCGGCGCATCATGCTCGAGGCAATCATCGAACGCGCATCCGAGGAGTCGGCCCAGACGTTTCAGGCATTCAACGACGTGGTCGTGGGCAAGGGCCCGCTCGGCAGGATGCTCGAGCTCGACGTATTCGCCAACCACACACTCTTCTGCGCATATCGCGCCGACGGGTTGATCGTCGCAACTCCCACCGGTTCGACCGCCTACGCGCTCTCGGCCGGCGGCCCGATCGTCTATCCCACGCTCGACGCGATCGTACTCGCGCCAATCTGTCCGCATACTCTGAGCAATCGTCCCGTGGTGCTGCCGGATTCGTACGAAATCGAAATCCACGTGAAGGCCCCCGATCACGACACGACCATCACCGTCGACGGCCAGGAGTCGGCGCAACTGGGGCCGTCCGACATAATCAGAATTCATCGTGGACGCCACGCCGTCTCGCTGATCCGCTCCGCTCATCCGTATTTCGAAATCTGGCGCGACAAGCTTCACTGGGGTTAAGCGCGAACGCCCCAGATGCTGCTCGAACTTCACATCCGCAACTTCGCGATAATCGAGGAAGCTAATCTCGCGTTCGGCGCAGGTCTCAACGTACTCTCCGGAGAAACCGGCGCAGGCAAAACGATCATCCTCAGCGCGCTCGGATTGCTGCTCGGCTCGCGCGCGTCGCCCGACATGATTCGCTCCGGCGAGAAAGAAGCAATCGTTGAGGGATTGTTCGAGCTCGAGGGCGAGGCAGCGATGCCCGGACTGGCCGCCCGCAAAAGCGAAGGCGGCCCCCGCGAGTTGCTCGTGCGCAGGGTGATCGCCGAGGGCGGGGGCCGCTCGCGCGTGACGATCGACGGCGAACTCGCCACCGTGCAGACCCTTGGCAAAATCGGCGCGTCTCTGGTCCAGGTCTATGGACAGCACGAGCAGCATTCGTTGCTCCGCGCGGAGAGCCATCGCGAGATTCTCGATCGTTACGCGAACCTCGACGACGAACTCGCATCGTATCGCGAACGCTATGCGCGCGCGGAAGAAATCCAGTCACGGCTGCAGGAACTGAACCGCCGCGAACGCGAGCGGGCGGATTTGCTCGAACTCGCCAGGTTCCGCGCGACCGAACTCGAGCGCGCCGGCCTCGCCGCCGGCGAAGACGAAGAACTTTCGCGCGAGCGAACTGTGCTCTCCAACGCAAGCAAGCTGGCCGCCGCCGCCCTCGAGACGGAGCAGGCGCTCTACGGCGCCGACGGCGCGGCGACGGACACGGTAGCGCGTGCCGAGGCGCGATTGCTCGATGCGGCTGCGCTCGATCCGAAGCTCGGCGACGCGCTCGATATGATCAAGTCAGCTCGCGCGAACCTCGAGGAGGCAGCGCGCACGCTCGGCGCGTACGCGTCCAAAATCGAGGCGGACCCCGCGCGCCTCGAGGA
>JBAWCX010000650.1:0-5919 GCA_049590495.1 Binatus sp. (SeqCode) | reverse complement strand
GACCAGCACCGCCGGCATATGCGCGCCGACCAGCACGTAAAATGGTCCCATCTTCGCTCCCAGCGCGTTCACGTTCAGTCCAAGTCCCGCATCGAGATCGGCGACCGTCTCTGCGTCGATCATCCTCGCCAGAGAAGCGGCTTCTATCGCCTTATAGTTCTGGCGCAGGTCGGTCAGGATGTAGTTTAAGTTGGAGTCATTCGGTGCGCCATAGCCGTCGGCGCCGGCGTTCTCCATTCGCGCGAGCCGAATCGTCGCCCGGTCGGTGGTGTTGTTCAGGTAGTAGACCTCGATTCCCGTAGTGTCGGTGTTAGGACTCGAATTGAGGTGGATCGAAACGAAAAGATCCGCGCCGGCACTATTCGCAATTCGGGTGCGCTCGGCAAGGCTGATGAAAACGTCGGTCGAGCGCGTGAGTTCGGCGCGGATGCCGCGGGTTTCCAGAGCGGCTTTCAGGCGCGTCGCGATCTGCAGGGCGAGGTCCTTTTCCAGTGCGCCGGCGGACGATTGCGTGCCGGGATCGTAACCGCCGTGACCGGGATCGATCATCACGAGAAAATGACCCGCCTGACGATTCTCGTCATTCATATTGGCCGGCGCGACTGCCTGCGCGACGGAGACGGGACGAGGGCTATCAGCAGGCGCGAAAGCCACCGAACGCGCGATGGACGGTATCGGGCGACGCGGGGCGTCGTCATGAACGATCATCGGCGCCGCGATATTCGGATCCGCGCCCGCGGTTGCGACCCGCAGCACTATTTCATTTCTGCTTTTGAGGCGCGCGATCGCGTAGTCGGCCTTGCCGATCACCTCGACCACGATTCGTGATCCGCCGTCCGACTCGAACGCGCGGACGGTCCCGAGCGGCGCCGTTTCGTAGCCGAAGAGCGGACGCGGCGGTACGGCGATGCGCGTGCGCGCCAGCTCGATCCAGAGTTCGCTGCCATGCGCGCTGAGATCGAGCGGCGGTGCGGTTCCGCTGAATCCGAAGTGCAGTTCCAGAGTTGGGCCGCGATGCTCAATTCGCGCTGAGGTCAGAACTGACGCGGGAACACCGGCGCCTGCGCGAGAAACCATCGCGCAAATCGCCGCCGTCGCGACCGCAACCGCCATCAATTTCCGCATCGCCACAACCCTGCCCAACAACCAAGGATAGCCGCCGCTGAGAGCAATCGCCACGCCCCCTTGGAGCGGGCGCGCGGCTCGATCTTCTGTCTAAACCAGCTGGATCGAGACGCGGCGGCCGACGATCGCTGCCGCCCGCTGCAAGCTGGAGAGCGTGATATCGTTTTTTGGATCAAGCAAACGGTCAACCTGGCTGCGGCTTGTCTTGAGTCGCGCGGCCATCTTGTTCTTGGAGATTTTCTGTTTCTTCATGGCCTTGGCGAGCTGCCACGCGACGACCTCCTTGACCGCCTGCGCTTGCGCCTCCTCAAAGATGCCCTCCCCCTTGAGGAAGTCATCGATACTGGAACCCATGTGTTTCTTGCTCATCGTTCCAACTCCTTCTGACGCTTCCGCGCCAATGCCAAATCGTCATCCGGCGTCGTGCGCGTTTTCTTGATAAACCCGTGCAGCGCGACCAGATGCTCGCGGTAAAGGCAAAGCAGCACGCGCGCCGTCCGTTTCGTCGGCAGATCCGTCCGGACCTCCCACAATCGGTTTCCCAACGGGCGGCACAGCGGCATCCCCACCGGCCATCGCCATTGCGCCCGCAAAAGGTCTTTCCCGATGGCCTGTCGCTCGACTTCCGGAAGCTCCTTTAACCACTCTCGCACAGGCTCGTGTCCGGGCCGTAGCCGGTAGAAAATCAGTGGGATTTTTCGCGGCGGTGGAACTTCGGCCATCCTGCACCTTTTATAGTACTAGGTGTACCTTAAAATGTACAGGTGGTGGCGATCGGACCCTACTTCTCTTTTTTGAGGCGGGCGGCCAGGCGCGCGAGCGCGTTCAGTGCGTCCATCGGGGTCATGCGCTCGACGTCGAGCGCGCGGATTTCATCGACGATGCGTTCGTCCCTTGGCGAGAACAAGCCGAGCTGAGGCGCGGGGATCGTGGCGCGGCGATCGCGGGCGATTCGCGGCATTCCGGCTTCGTCCAGTTCGCCCTGCTCGAGGTTGGCGAGAATTTCGCGCGCGCGGGCGATAATCGAATCGGGCAATCCCGCCAGCCGCGCCACTTCGATACCGTAACTTCGCGACGACGGCTGCTCGATGACCCGGCGCAGGAAAATCACCTCGTCGCCCCATTCGCGCACCGCCATGCTCAGGTTCTTGACGCGCGGACGCTCGCGCGCGAGGTCGGTCAGCTCGTGGAAGTGCGTCGCGAACAGCACCTTGGCGCGCGTCTGATCGTGCAAGTACTCGGCGACCGCCCACGCGATCGCAAGCCCGTCGAACGTGCTGGTGCCGCGGCCGACCTCGTCGAGCAGCAGCAGGCTGCGCTCCGACAGACCCTTGAGCAGGCGCGCCGTCTCGCTCATCTCGACCATGAAGGTGGACTCGCCGCGGCGAAGTTCGTCGCGCGCGCCGATTCGCGTCAGCACGCGATCTATAAGCCCGATAGTCGCCTCGGCGGCGGGAACGAAGCTGCCGATTTGCGCCATGATCGCAATCAGCGCGACTTGCCGGAGATACGTCGATTTGCCCGCCATGTTGGGGCCGGTGATCAGCAGGATTTGGCGCGTGTCGGGCTCCGCGTCGAGGTCGTTGGGCACGAACTCGCCCGCGCGCATCCCGGCTTCGAGCACCGGATGGCGTCCGTCGCGCACGCGAATCCGCAGGCCGGTGTTGATAGTGGGACGCACGTATCCGCGATGCCGCGCGACTTTCGCCAGCGACATGATCGCGTCGAATTCGCCAACGGCGCGAGCGGTTTCGAGGATAGTGGCGGCGTGCGACTGCAGGTCGCGGAGCACCTTCGTGAAAATTTGAAGCTCGAGTTCCTTGAGCGCCGATTCCGCGGTCAGGATTTTGCGCTCGAGTTCCTTGAGCGCGGGCGTGGTGAAGCGCTCGGCGCTGACCAGGGTTTGCTTGCGCTCGTAGTCGGCGGGCACGCGCTCGAGATTCGGCTTCGTCACCTCGATGTAATACCCGAAAATATTGTTGTAGCGGACCTTGAGCGACGGGATTGCCGTGCGCTCGCGCTCCGTGGCCTCCAGCTTCGCGATCACGTCGCGGGCACCGGACGCGAGGCTGCGGAGTTCGTCAACCTCGGCGCTGAGGCCAGCGCGAATCACGTTGCCGTCCCGTGGATTCACGGGAGGTTCGTCGGACAACGTCGCTGCGATTTGCGCGACCAATGCTGGCATCGGCGAGATCCGCGCGGCTTGCTCGCGGATCAGAGGGCTCTTGAGCGCGCCGCCCATCGCTTGTTTGAGCAGATCCGTCGCGCCGAGCGCGTCGCCAAGGCGGAGACAATCGCGCGGCGACGCGCGCATCGCGCCGATTCGTCCCGCCAGCCGCTCGAGGTCGCCGATTCGCTTCAACGATTCCGCAAGAGTGCCGCCGAGGTCGGCGTCGAAGAGTTCTTCGAGTGCGTCGTGCCGCGCCTGGATCGCGTCGAGCGCCAGCAGCGGATAGATGATCCAGTTGGATAGCGTGCGCGCGCCGACCGCGGTCAGGGTCTCGTCGAGAATCGACAGCAGCGAGCCTTTGCGCGCGCCGTCGGTCGACGCGATCAATTCAAGATGACGCCGCGTCGTCTCGTCGACCAGCATGTACTCGGCGATACGGTAGAGACGTGGCGCCGCGATGTGCGCGAGGTCCCGTCCAAAAGTGTCTTCAACGTAGAGCAACGCGATTCCCGCCGCGTGCGCAATCGATTGGTGGAGGTTGGCGGCGCCGTCCGCGAAGCGATTCGAGAACGCCGCGATCGCCCGCTCGGCGCTGAACGATTCGCGATCGAGTGTCGTCAACGGACAGTTCAGATCGCTGAGCAACTCGCCCAACTGGCGATCTTCACCAGCGATTACTATTTCGCGCGGCGCGATTCGCGCGATTTCCTCGCGCAGCGTGGCCGCCTCGCGAACCTGCGTGGCGAGAAATTCGCCCGTCGAGACGTCGAGCGCCGCCAACGTGAATCCGGCGCTCTCCGCGCCCGTGACCGCGACCAGGTAGCTCTTTTCGGCGGCCGTCAGCACCATCTCCTCGCCGACGGTGCCGGGCGTGATCACGCGGACGATCTGCCGCGGCATCAGCTTTGGCGTCTTGGGATCGGGTGTGCCTTGCTCGCAGATGGCGACCTTGTGTCCCGCCTTCAGCAGCTTGGCGATGTACGGTTCCGCGGAATGGTAGGGCACGCCGCACAGCGGTACGCCGTCCTTGTTGCGCGAGGTGAGCTGGATATCGAGCACGCGCGCACCGACTTCAGCGTCCTCGAAGAACATCTCGTAGAAGTCGCCGAGGCGAAAGAACAGGATCGCGTCGGGGACTCGTTGTTTAACGCTGAGATATTGCGCGATGAGGGGTGTTTGCTTGACTGCCACTGATGCGATTGCGGTTCACAATAGCAATAGCAAGCGCAGCGCGCCCACTTTTCTCTTTGCCGATTACATCTCGATTTACTAGAGTCCGAGTGTTAAGCAGGCTCTATACCGCTCTGACACATCACCGACAGGAGATTACGAAATATGGCATCAGTATCATCGTCATTGGAATCGGCGACTCGCGGCGCCAAGTCGAGCGCGGCGCTTGAGTTCCTCAAGAGCTCGCCCAAAATACTTCTCATCAATGGAAAGTGGGTGCCGTCGAAGTCCGGTAAAACTTTCGAGACCCTCAACCCCGCCAACGAGCAGGTCCTCGCCCTCGTCGCCGAGGGCGACAAGGCCGACGTCGACGAGGCCGTCAAGCACGCGCGCAAGGCCTACGAGGAAGGCAAATGGGCGACACTCAGCCCGCACGCGCGCACACACGTCCTGCTGAAAATCGCCGAGCTGATCGACAAGCATGCCGACGAGCTGGCCGAGCTCGAGACCCTCGACAACGGCAAGCCGCTGTTCGAGTCGCGCAATATCGACATCCCCGGCGCAGCCGAGACCTTCCGCTACTACGCGGGCTTCGCCACCAAAATTTACGGCGAGACCAACCCGTCCGACCCCTCGACGTTCAACTTCACACTGCGCGAGCCGGTTGGCGTGTGCGGGCAGATCATCCCCTGGAATTTCCCGCTGCTGATGGCGTCGTGGAAGATTGCGCCGGCGCTCGCGTGCGGCAACGTCGTCATCCTGAAGCCCGCCGAGCAGACTCCGCTGACCGCGATTCGCCTCGGCGAGCTTATCTGCGAGGCGGGCCTGCCCGAGGGCGTCGTGCAAATCATCACGGGCTTCGGCCCCGGCGCCGGCAGCTCGATCGCCGAGCATCCCGACATCGACAAGGTCGCATTCACCGGCTCGACCGAAGTCGGCAAATTGATCCTGCAAGCGTCCACCGGCAACTTGAAGCGCGTCTCGCTCGAGCTCGGCGGCAAGTCGCCCAACATCATCTTCCCCGATGCTGACATGCCGTCCGCCGTGTTCGGCTCTGCCCTCGGCGTCTTCATGAACCAGGGACAGGTCTGCTGCGCAGGCACGCGCGTGTTCGTACAGGAGAAGGTGTACGACCAGTTCACAGACGAACTGTCGAAAATGGCCAAGGGCCTGACGCTCGGCAATCCGCTCGATCCGAACACCCGCATGGGTCCTCTCGTTTCCAAGGAGCAGCACGATCGCGTCAAGGGATACCTGAAGACCGGCAAGGCAGAGGGCGCCAAGGCCAAGACGGGAGGCGAGCCTGGCAAGCAGGAGTCCGGCTACTTTATCGAACCGACGGTTTTCACCGGTGTGAACAACCAGATGAAGATCGCGCGAGAGGAAATCTTTGGGCCGGTCGCCTCGGCGATCCCATTCAAGGACGAGAACGACGTCGTCTTCCAGGGCAATGA
>JBAWCX010000649.1:0-6237 GCA_049590495.1 Binatus sp. (SeqCode) | reverse complement strand
ATATAGATGTTGGCCCTGCCCGTTGCCGGCATGCGGCTCCCTCCATTACGCGGGAGCCCTTCCTGTTGGTTGTGAAAACCACATCTGAAGATGTAACGACTATGCCAATCGGCGGTTGGGAGAGAATATCCCAAGAAATAGATCTTGTCGGCAACGGACAGTAGATCAACGCATCGCTTCCAGATTTGTCGCAGCATTGGATGCTGGAAGTTCTTGAGATGCGTAGGGGGAACAATCCATGGAACATAATCTCGTTCACTAGGTTTTGGAGCTCGAGGAAAAGTGAACGCCCAGATCGATTCCTCGCGTTTCCTTCCTGGCCAAAGGCGCACACGCTTTTCCTCTTTAATGTGCTTACCAAACGAATGGGAGTACCAATTGAGCGAGCCGTGGGGCTTAAGGATACCGGGCTGTACGTGCGAGGCGTCGCTAAGACCATACGTGGTTGATGAGATAGCTGCAGCTATTTGGGTGTCGAGCTCAAGGTCCCAGTTGAATGATATGAGCCAGGCCCGCTCGTGACGCGCTTTTGCTACGAAATCCTGCACGAAAGTAGCTTTAGGGTGCGTCGCGTAAATTTCGTGGAACCACTCTGCGATCGTCTGAAGTAGCTGATCGCGAATCATCCTTAACTGTTCAACTCCGAATGGACCTGCGGGGCGCAGTTCTTTGAGAAGGTCCTCGTTTGCGGATATTTCTGTGAGCAATTCCTCAATGTCCGGAAAGCTAAGCAGCGAATCACGTCGGAAACGTGGATGATGAAATTCTACGACCTTGGCAAGCCTGCCCGCTTCGTCTGGTTCGAGTCGTCTCCAAACCCGAGACAGCAAATTGCTCGTTAGCGGGTAACCAAGATCCGCCGAAAACCCCGCGCCAATCACATAGACGACGCGTGACCGGCGACCAACTCGCGTCCTCATGAATTTGCAGGACTAGCATCGCGCCGCTCGGCGAGCGGTGTCACTTTTCGCGCGCTCGACTGCGCGCGAAGGTGGCTCTGCAGCAATTCGCTGGCGTGTGCGCGATCAGCGTCGTTCACGATATTGTAGCGATCGAACACGCGACGCGTCTTGTGTCCGCTGAGCTCCATCGCGACGCGCTCAGGAATGCCGGCGCGCACCATGTTTCGGACGGCGGTGCGCCGCAGATCGTGAACAATGATTCCGGCGAGTCCCGCCTTCTTGCATGCCGTCTTCCAAGCTTTCCGGAAGTCGCCGATGGGCTCGCCGTCATCGTGAAAAACGTGTGGACAATCTGGCCGCCGCTTTTCGTGAGCCCGCTGGATGATTTCAAGAAGCTCGCTGCGGAGAGGAAGCGGGCGGCCGTCCTTGTTCTTGCTGACCTCCGGGCGAAGACAGAGTTCGCGACCGGAGAGATCGACGTCGCGCCATTCGAGCGTCCGCATCTCGCTGACGCGCCATCCGGAGAGGTAAAGAAACGTGACGGGGTCTTTCAGGTGGGCCGGCAGTCCGTCCCGCAGCGCGAGGAACCCGCCGTGATCCAGAAAGCCGCGGCGCGAGTTGTTCTCTTCCAGTAGCGGAATGTACGGCGCGGAGGCGAGCTTGCCAGCGCGGGTGGCCAACGTGAAGGCTCTCTTGAGAGCCGCGAGCTCGCGATTGATGCTTCCATTTGCCGCGCCCTCGCGCTGCCGCTCGCGAACGTATGATCGGACGCGGTCCAGGGTGATGTCGATCGCTCGCTCCGAGCCGAAGAATTCGCGCAAATGTTTGATGGAGAGTTTCGCGGACTCGAGCGACCGCTTCCCGTTCACCTCGTAGTCCGTGAGCAGCATGCTCGCGAGGTCTTCGAAGGTGAGCCTCTCCTCGCTCGGGCCGATGAGTCGCCCCTGGCCCATTTCGCCGACCCGCTTCTTGAGAAGCTTGCGCGCCTGGGCTTCGTTGTCGGAATGCGCGCTCTCGCGATGCTCCTTTCCCCGGTAGCAGTACGCAATCCAGTACGTCGAACCGCGCTTGAAAACCCGCCCAAACCCTCTCATCGCTTCAACCCTCGCCTGCTCCGGGACGTATGCTTTCGGAGAAAATCATCGATCGCTCTTCGGATGAGTTCCGCCATCGAGACCCGCTCGTCGACCGCCATGTGCTTCAGCCGCTGATGAATCTCACGGTTAAGGTAAATCATGGTCTTGGTCAATCCGGCTTCGTCGATTCGTGGTCTCCCCATCAAAAATGAATTCTACCAAAATGACATTGGTATGTCAAAAACTCGCTGGCCGTTCTGACTGCCGGGTGGTTCTGATAGTGCCGTACACCACAGTGTTCGGAGCTGGGCAGTGGACCAGACCTGTCCGCCAAAGCCCGTCGATCATGCGGGCGTCGCGCTGCCGCAGCAAATCGAATGATTGGCCGCGTTTGCCGCCGCGTCCGCGACGCGGCTCAATAGCGATCAGTGTTACGGCGCTTCCGGATATAGTCTTCGATACCGTTCTCCGAGAAGCGCGGTCGCCGGCCGACTCGCAGCCAAAACGGAAGGTCTTTGTAGTTGCGGTACAACCAGTCGGCAGTGACGCCGAGCTTCTCGGCTGCCTGCTTGAAGTCTAGAAGACGATCGCGCCTGTCAAGGCCGATCGACCCTGAGGGTTCAGCCGCCAGTGCAAGCTCATTAAATATGAGCGTGTTCAGCGCCGCTAGCGCGGTAGTTGTGAGAGCCCGCCTGGTGCGCGGGTCGAGTACCCCGAGCTTGTCAGGGTCAGCCACCAGCTCCTCCAGCCTGGGGACCGCGTACAGTCCCACCACACCCGACCTTCGCGGCACACGGGGCGAACCATTGCCTCCCGTGGTATTCCGCATAACTGCTTCTCCGGTCGGTTAAGAATTGATGCACTTGCGCGGAGCCCCATTCGGTACGCCGCGGTTCGATCCGGCCTAATGAGCGAACGATCGAGATGTGAGATCCAGAGGTGAGCAAACCGATATTGTGTGCGGACTCGAAGAGCGAGTTCGACGAGGCCCGGCGCACTGTAAATTCGCCACGCATCGTTGCCAACAAACGGTTACCGACTACGGTGTAGTGCGGTACACTCTAACCGCTTGATCCGCCGCTGTACATTACGAAATGGTCAATTTCGCGCCTAAATGGCTCGGCGTTATAAAGAGTTTCAGCGCAGAAATCTTAGCAATTCTATGCGACGATGGTTCCAACCGTCCGTGCAGCGCAAGGCATCGCTCGGCGGTCGCCTAGCGATGCCGATAGATCAGCGACTTTCAGCGGTGTGCGACAAGCTTGCGATTCGTCGCGAAGGCGTACAGCATTCGTACCGTTTCTTAAAGACGGTCAGTCACCCTCGATTGCGAGAATGAGAGGTCTTAGCTGCTGCCGCGCGCGCGTGAGATGCTGAAGGGAGAGAATTCGCCATGCCGACGGTGAACTTGGACTGGCCCCAACCCTTGGTCCGCGTGAGAGCGAGACTGCTGGAATTCTTTCAGAACAATCCGAGCGCACTCCGGGTCGATTGGGTGACCATCGTCCTCCACGAAAGAGGCGAGGCGGGCGCAGCCGGCCACAATTCGCAGATCGCTCATCCCATGCGGCCAGAATTCTTTGGCAACGCCGATGCAACGGCGGGCTTCTTGTCACGCTTGATCTGGGACGACGCAAGTTACCATGATGGCGTGGTGGCCAGACCCAAGGGGGGAGTACCCGAAGCCGAGGCCATCGCGAGCGTCAGGGTGATCTTTGATCGATGACGCTCTCAGCGCGGACGGCTGACGCTTCAGGATGCGCGGTGCTCTCCAACCTGGTCAGCAAGATTCGTGCGATTTTAGTTTAAAATGTATGCGGGTCGAATTCGGAACGGCTTCACGCCAGCTTCTCGTCGGACGGTATTCTCGAACTTCGAGGGCCTGTCGATCTCCAAATGCCCTTTTCGAAATCTTCCAGAATCAAGCAAAGGCAGATGGAGCGAGGGGCTAACCGACGAAGACATGAAGCGATGCCGCTGGCTCAACCCGCAACTAGTCGCGGCGATCGAGTTTCTCGAATGGACCGTCGACGGCCATCTTCGTCATCCGAAGTTCGTTGGGCTTCGTGACGATCGGGCTCCGCGAGAGGTCGTCCGCGAAATGTGATTTAGATTGAATCGCTTTTTTCCATTCATCAGAGGTTCTTTAGAGAACGCACGAACCCCGCTACGGCTTCACCGATCTGGTCGGGGCTATCCTCCTGGAACGAAATGGATTCCCTTCACAGTCACTTCGGTCTGATTGCGCCAGGTCCGCAAAATTGGCGCTGGCGGCCAGTTAATGTCGCGCCCGGTTCTGCATTGATGAAAAGTTTGAGAATTCGACTCTGGGCAAGCCACCGACCAAAATCAGTGGCCACTCGGACTACTTCCGGGCCGCTACCACTCTGCTTGGTGAGGGTAGACGGAGGCACCCTCCGCCGTCTTTTTGACTGATTTCGCGAATTTTGGACCCTCGCAGACTCGGATCATTTCCAAACGAGATTCTGCCGCTGCCGATACTTCGACGGCATAACGTGTCAGCTCTCGATGAGGGGGCAGAGATGCCGCTGCTGCTTGCGCGTTTTGCGGCGGAGAAGGGTCGTGAGTTGATTGCGAAGCGCTCGGAGATCGCGAATGTTCTCGTCAATCTCGCTGATGTGCTCGCGGGCCAGTTGACGGACGCGTGGGCAGGGTGCCTGGCCGTGGCTTACGATTTGTAGAAGCTCCTTGACATTGTCGAGGCTCATGCCGAAACCCTGAGCCCTTCGGACGAAACCCAGCCAGCGCAAGGTATCGTCATCGTAAACGCGATAGCCGTTCGGCAGGCGCTGTGCGGGCGGAATTATCCGATGCCTTTCGTAATAACGGACTGCGGACGGCATGATTCCTGCCTGGCTTGCCACCTGCCCGATTGTGAAAGCGCTCATTTTGACCTCTTGACCTTAAACCTAGGTTCAACCTGTACGATAATATCGAACAGGCGGGCGAAACACGAGTCTTGGAGTGAACGGCATGAAAGAGCATGAGCAAACGCTGGCGGTCGCGGTGGAAGGAATGCATTGCGAAGGGTGCGCGGAGAGGCTGGCGGCGAGCTTGCAAAAAGTGGCGGGAGTGCGGTCCGCATCGGTGTCCTTCGCCTCCCGCGAAGCCCGTGTCGATTACGACTCGAGCGCCATCGCAGAGGCTGGCCTGATCGATGAGATCCAGAGGGCAGGCTTTGGCGCCCTACGGAAGGGCGATCTGGAGCGGCGCGGAGAAGTGTTCGCCGCCAGTCCGCCAGCTGAGAGCGAGCGCGCCTGGAAAGCGACGCTTCTCTCTATCCCGGCGGTTGTCGCCTCGCTGATCCCAACCGTGACGTGCCCCCTATGCATCACAGCCTACACCGCCCTTTTGTCGACGCTAGGTCTCGGCTTCCTGATGTCGTCCAGCTACTTGTTGCCTCTGACCGTCGTCTTGCTCGCGGTCGCAGTAACGGCATTGGGGTATGAAGGCTTGAAGCGCCATAGTTGGGGCCCGTTCGCGGTCGGCTTTGGCGGCTCGGCCGTGATTCTGGCAGGCAAATTTCTGCTTGCCTCCGAAGTCACGACGTACAGCGGCGTGGCGCTCCTTTCCGTAGCCTCCGTTTGGAACCTGATCCCTCGCTTGCGAAGCCTCCGAATTGATCGCGCACAGCCACGTACCGCCGCGTGAACGAGGTGTTCTTATGATTACCGCAGCAACGGTCGAATCCGCTCATCAGTTTTGGAGCGAAGAGCCCGCTCAGGTACCGGGGCGCCGCCGAATCCGCGCGCGTATCGGCGGTCTGCACTGTTCGCTGTGCACCGGCACGATCGAAAAGGCGCTGGGCAAGCGGCCTGGGGTGGACAAAGTCGCAGTCAGCTTGACGCATGAGCAGGCGCTCATCGAATACAACCCGAGCGTGGCGCGCGCCGAAGACCTGCTGAAGGTGCTCAAGGACATCGGTTACACGATCTCCGATCCTCGGAAATTGCGTCCGTTCGACGAAGAGGAGCGTGCGCTGGTGCGCGAGCGCGGGCGTTTCGTGACCGCGCTGGGGATGAGCATCGCGGCAATGGGATTGGCCGCTTACCCGCTGGATAGTCCGTGGTTCGTGCTGTGCGTTTTCTCGATCGCGACGCTGGTGGTTTTCTCGTTCGTGGTCTTGCGCAGCTATGGGTTGGGCCGGGCGTTTGCCGGATCCGCCATGTTCGGCGCGATGGGCGCGGCCGTTTATTATCTCCAGTTGCAGGGTGTGTTCGGCGCGGCGACGGCATGGC
>JBAWCX010000648.1:0-3429 GCA_049590495.1 Binatus sp. (SeqCode) | reverse complement strand
GATGCGCGAGTTGGGCGTGCGCGCCGAGCCGATGACGCTGCTGCCGCCGGCGAGCCTGGTGGTCGTTCAGATTGATCGCGTGATGACGAATCTCGCGGCGGTGCTCGCCCAGTTGACCCCCGGCGGCGTCGCGGCGAATCGACTGACGTTGATCACTGGCCCGAGCCGGACCGCCGATATCGAGAAGCGAATCGTGCTCGGCGTGCACGGCCCGAAGTCGCTGCACGTGATCGTGGTGTGGCCGCAAAATGACTGAAGTCCAACTATTCTCGACCTGCCTCGCCGAGGAATTTTTTCCCGAGGTCAACGACGCCGCCGCGACTGTGCTCGAGCGGCTGCGGCTCAAGGTGACACCGATTCGCGGCGCCTTCTGCTGCGGCCAGGTGGCATTTAACGAAGGCATGCGCGAAGAAGCGGTCGATCTCGCGCGGCGATTTCTGAACTCCGTGCAGCCGGACGTTCCGATCGTCGTGCCCTCCGGCTCATGCACCAGCATGTTGAAAATTTTTTACGGCGACTTGCTCGCCGGCGATCCCGCGCTCGCCGCCAAGGCGACGGCTATACGACCGTGGGTATTCGAACTCTCGCAATTCATCGTCAACGTGCTGAAGGTGAAATATCTGGGCGCGCGCTATGCGCGAGCCGTCGCGTATCATCCGTCGTGTCATCTGATGCGCGAGTTGGGCGTGCGCGCCGAGCCGATGACGCTGCTGAGCGCGGTGGCGGGAATCAAGATTTGCGAATTGCGCGATCGCGAGGAGTGCTGCGGCTTCGGCGGGATGTTCTCGGTGAAGTTCCCGCACATCTCGGCGTCGATGCTCGACGACAAGATGGCGCGCATCAAGGAGAGCGGCGCCGAAGTGGTCGTCGCGAACGATTGCGGATGCTTGATGCAGATTGGCGGAGGCCTGAGCCGCGCGAAGGAGAAGATCGAGGTGCGCCATCTGGCGGAGGTGCTGGCTGCTAGGTGAGAACTTGATTGAATGTGAAACCCACCGTGGGATTCACACTTCCTTGGGCAGGGGTGACCCCTGCACCCACTACCAGGAAAAGTAACGGGCGAGGTAATCCAGAACTAGTGGCGTTCGTGGACGTATAGGCCTGGGGCTGGTTCGCCTGCCTTATACAACTCGCTGCCCAGAGTCTTAGGCGCTGCGCGCTCGTTGCCTGAGCGGGCGGCTACCCACTTCACCCAGTGATCCCACCACGTGCCCTTGTTCTCGACTGCGCCTTTGACCCATTCGTCGGGATCTTCGGGGAGGCGCGCGCCTACGTAGTAGCGGGCTTTGAAGTTGCCCGGCGGATTGACGAGGCTCTGGATGTGGCCGCTCGAGCCGAGCACGAATTCCATTCGTCCGCCGAACATTCGGGTCGCGCGATAGCATGCGCGCCATGCGCAGATGTGGTCGGTCATGCCGGCCACCAGGTAGATATCATTCTTCACGGCGTGCAAATCGATCGGCGTGCCCAGCACCGAGACATCGCCGCCTTGGGTGAGCGGATTCCTTAGAAATAGATCCAGAAATCCCGCATGCAGCTTGGCCGGAAGATTGGTCGCGTCGGCGTTCCAATAAAGGATGTCGAACGCCGCCGGATCGTTGCCGAGCAGGTAGTTGTTGACCCAATAGTTCCACACCAGATCGTTCGGACGCAGCCAGGCGAACACGCGCGCCATGTCGCCGCCGTCGAGCACGCCTTTTTCCGCCGAGAGATCGCGCGCTGCCTTGATCGCGTCCTCGGTCGCGAACATCCCGGTCATCGAGGGCAGGCTCGTGTCGAGCATCGTCACCAGCAGCGTGACCGCATTGACGCGCTTGTCGCCCGACGCCGCGAGATGCCCAAGCATCAGCGACGTCGTGATGCCGCCGGCGCATACGCCGAGCACGTTGCAGTCAGGACTGCCGGTGATCTCGCAGGCGGCTGCGATGGCGTCCTTGCACGCGGTCACGTATTCGTCGAGCCCCCAGTTGCGATCGCGCGGCGTCGGGTTGCGCCAGCTAATCGTGAACATCGGGAGGCCGTGCTTGACGGCATACTCGATGAAGCTGCGCCCGGGCGCGAGATCCATGATGTAGAACTTGTTGATCTGCGGCGGGATGAAGAGCAGTGGGCGCTCGAAGACCTTGTCGGTCGCGGGCGCATACTGGATCACCTCGCATACAGGACTGCGGAACACGACCGCGCCTTTTGACAGCGCGAGATTTTTGCCGACTGCGAACGGCCGCTTGTCGACCGTCGACGGCATCCCGCCGTTGTTCCACAGATCGCCGAGGAAGTTGCGCAGCCCCCACATCACGCTCATCCCCGCGGTGTCGAAGGCGCGCTTGAGCGCGGTGGGATTGAGCCAGAACGCGTTGGTGGGTGCGAGCGCCTCGGTCATCAGCGTGACCGCGAACTTCTGTTGCTCGACACTTTTCCACTCGACGCTTTCGTCCTCGTTGACGAGATCGTGCATCGCGATGCGCCACGCCAGGTACGCCTGCATCATGCGATGGTAGAGCGGATGCTGCGTCCAGGCGGGATCGGCGAAGCGCTTGTCGCCGGCTTCGGGAGCCACCGACGAGACGCCCGCCGTGATCTGCCCGAGCTCGAGCAAAAGTTGAAATGCGCCCGACGCGATGGTGGCAGGCTGCGACGCGATATGCGTCAGCAGGGTGGTTAGTGTGCCGACAACCTGGGTGGCATCGAGGCCGACGAACGGATTGGCGCCGAGCAGCGCGTTGAGCGCGGGATGGTTTTCCTCGGGGGTCAGAATTTCAGGCTGCCGCTTGGCCGCACTGTCCATTTCGCCACCTCCTGGCGCCGATCACCAATGGCAGGACGGATTCCAGCACAAAGCGCTGCCGACGCCAAACGGAAGAGTCAGGAGGACTCAAGTTCGAGGCCGTGCTCGAACATTCGCGGCGCCGACAGCGCCGTGTCTTCCCATAATGGATCGTGGCGCTTGCCGCGCCTGTGGAGCATCAGGTTGAAGCAGGTGATCACGCCGAAGCGATAGCCCGCGAATGCGCGAAACCATCGCACCTCGGGAATTGAGACGGGAAAGCCGGCGGCTTCAGCGTACGTATCGACGATCTCGTCGGCGTCTAGCAGCGAACCGCGGCCGGGATCCACGCCCACCCAGCTTCCGGGGTCTGAAAAGAAGCAAATCCAGCCGAGGTCGAGCAGCGTCGCGCCGACCAGCGAGATTTCCCAATCGATCAGCGCGACGACGCGTTCTTCGTTGAACAGCACGTTCGACCATTGGAAGTCGCCATGGACGCATCCGATGCGCGCGCCGGTGGGGATGCTCGAGCGCAGGCGCTCGCGCAGTTCAGGTGCGCGCGCCACGACCGCGGGATCGAGCGTCGGCCGATCGAGCAGATAGTCGAGGCGCTTGAGTTCTTCGCTCAGCGCGAACGGCTCGCCCCATGCCTCACGGCGCGGCTC
>JBAWCX010000647.1:0-4948 GCA_049590495.1 Binatus sp. (SeqCode) | reverse complement strand
CGCTATGACGACATCGTTGCAGCGGCGGCACTGGGAGTTAAATTTCTGGAGAGAAACATCGAAGCGAAACCATTCGAGCCGAGGCTGGCGGTATTTGAACAACAGCTAAACGAAATGGGCGTTAGTCTGGTATGCCGAACTACTGACGCAATTTCGGGATAGTTCTGTAGAAACTGTGCGATCGCCCAAAGCTACCTGGTCTACATTGGATGGCACTTGCCGTCTTGATCTCGAGCCGAAAGTCTGGGAACGAATAACGAGGCTCTCTGTCATTTCAAATTCAAAGGAGACCGGAGGAGTCCTAATTGGATACTATTCAAACGATTGCACGACAGCGATAATAACGGACGCCACACCACCTCCGCGTGATTCAGCTAGGACCCACTCATCGTTTGTGCGCGGTGTTGTAGGTTTGCGCTCACTATTTGCGAAACTCTGGACTAAGGCTGAACGGAGGCACTACGTGGGCGAGTGGCACTATCATCCGACCATTGCGGTGGAACCGAGCAAAGACGACACAGATCAAATGGTCCGAATCGCCAGCACACCAGATTACCGTTGCCGCGAGCCGATTCTGATTGTGGTTGGACAACCACGAAAACCTGGGGACAAGCCACCGTTTCGTGCATTCGTCTGCACCGCAGAACCGTTGGTTCGCGAGTTCCTTCCGGTGAACCGCGCGGGATCGGCCTCCTGAGGCAACGGAGGTGCCGATAAGGACGAGAAGAGGGAGAACTCGGGCCTGAACGGGTCCCCAAGCTCCGGTCCAAGAATTTGAGCAGCGGCAGGTTATCAGGCCAGCGTCATTATGATATAATGTATTTTCAGATGGTGGGGGATTTTGCCCTATCCGGGCCCCGAAAAATGGGGCTCACGGCAAAGGTCGCAAGAATCCAAGCCTAGTAGGCAGATCCTCCCTCGCCGGCGAAATGATCGCTGGCCAACAAATTGCCACCGGTATAGCCGGGCATGGAGGATTTGCCGATGTTCGCTGCGGATTCATCGCTAGTACGTTCCCGATCCAAATTATTCCGCACTCCCTCAGTGGACTCTTTGATTCGGGGTGCGCGTCACGCCCTCGACGTTGGTGCCGAAGATCACGTCGGCGCCGCTAACTCGGTTGGCCACGCGCTCGAACTCATTCCCGCAGCAGCGGTTGAGTATGATGCCACCGCCGTCGCCCAGGTTCGCCGCTGGGTCGATACCCTCAAACCATCGTTGCAGGAAATATTTGATCTAATCTACCGTCGCGACCTGTCGCAACGAGAAGCGGCCTCCACCCTCCAGGTCAGCCAACCGCGAATCGCCAAACTTCACCGTCAACTCTTGCTCCGCGGTCGCACTGAACTCGCGCGCGGGGAAATCGATACGTTGAGGCGGTGACGGTGGCCCGCAAACAAGTAGCCGCTCGTATAGAGGGCGATGTCTATCAGGGCATGTTCTTTTGGCATCAGGCGGTACCGATGCTCGTTGACACAACCCAGATCGAACGCGTCACGCTCGAGCATGACCAGGTTAGTGGCGTTGACGACCTCGCTGTCTTTTACAGCTCTCCGGGAATCGACGCAGGGGGTTGGATGTGCGGGGCGGATTTTTTCCAGGTCAAATATCACGTAGATAATCGCAACGCGTATTCCGCTACGACGATTTGTGACCCCTCGCTGATCGGTGGCAAACACTCTCTACTTCAACACTTTCATCAAGCGCACCAGCAACTGCGCGACCGCTATTCTGGATACCGACTGAATTTAATTTCAAACTGGAGTTGGAGTTCCGACGATTGCCTGGCGCCCTTCCTGCGTGATTCAGAAGGCGGTGCGCTCCCAGATGATTTCTTCGCTGCAGGCTCGCGCTCCAAGCTGGGCAAAGTTCGCGAGATGTGGCGTTCGCACCTAAATCTGGATCCCAGCGAGTTCGATGCATTCGGCCGGCGGCTTCGAGTAGGACTCAACTTCTTCGGTCGCCGTGACTTTCGTGCGTGGCTAAGCGATCGTCTCGCTCGACATTCTCTGCGTCCGATACCCGAAGATCGCTTGCAGAATCCTTATGACTCGCTCGTTCAGCAGTTCATCCTAAACGGAAAAACGGATTTTGATCGCAAAACCTTCCGAGAAATCTGCCGCCGTGAAGGTCTGATCGACGAGAGCAACATTCCTGGTCCCCGCAGGCTGGGCGTGCGCAGTTTTCTTCGGTTTGCGGAGCGAATCGAGGACGAATGTGACGGTTCAATATGTCTGATCAAATATTTCGACAAGCGCCACATTAAAAGTCCAGAATCTTGGAATAGCTCGATCGCATCGGAACTCCGGGCCTTCCTTGACGACCCATTACTGCGGCGGACCGAGCACCAACTTCTGCTCGATTGTCATAGCACACTGGCATTTGCGGCGGGTTACGAGTTGAGCCGGAAATCGGGATGCCAAGTCTTCCCTGTTCAGAAAGGAGTTGTCACTCAAGTCTGGAAGCCAGTTGGCCATTCGGAACCTGCGAGCTTGTCGGTGCTAGGGAACGAGGGGCCTCAATCGTCGATGGATGTTGCCATTGCTTTATCGATCACGCGCGACATACGCAGCGATGTTGAAAAGCATTTGCAGCGCCAGGGTAGAGCGTTCAGTGCCCTAGTCGACGTGCGCGCGCCCAAGTTGGGCGCCGGCAGCATTGTTGGCCCCGACCATGCCGTCGCCATTGCAGACGCCGTGGCGGACATCATCCGAAAAGAACAGCGAGGGAGAGATCGCACGGTTCACTTGTTTAGCGCTGCTCCGAACGCGTTGCTGTTCTTTCTCGGACAACATCGCGAGGCTCTGGGTCGTATCCAACTATATGAATTCGATTTTGAGGGTAGTCGAGGTGGTGACTATGCCGCTAGTCTCAGACTGCCGGAATAAGTGGGAGAGGAGGAAGGACTATGGAACTAACATCAGATTTTGAAACATTTTTGAGCGAGATTAGACCGACTGAAAACCAGCGGGCAGATCTACAGACTGGTCATTCAACGTTGCGCGAACGACTGCGCGGCGAAAGCACTCTGAGAGACCTGATCGTGTCCGACTTCCTGCAGGGAAGTTATAGAAGATCGACGGCGGTGCGCCCTCTCGGAGACCGTCGATCCGACGTCGACATCGTCGTCGTCACTAGATTTTCAGAATCCGAATACACGCCGAGTCGTGCGATGGATGTTTTCACGCCGTTCCTCAATAAATACTACGCGGAGAAATGGCGCCTCCAAGGACGATCAATTGGGATCGAACTTTCTTACGTCGAGCTGGATTTCGTCATCACTTCCGCTCCATCCGAAAGTGAAGTCGGCATACTAAAATCCGAGGCTGTAACGGCGGATGATGATCTGCTCGCAGCCCGAGATTGGCGACTAAACAAATCTTGGCTTTCGCTTAATAGTCGACAAAGTATAGACGCTCGACGACTACTGGTTGAAGCAAGCCAGCAGCCCGAGTGGAAACTTCAACCCCTTCGAATTCCGGATCGTGACGCGGGTACGTGGGAGCCAACTCATCCACTAGAACAAATCCGTTGGACTCGAGACAAAAACACTAAGTGCAACCAGCACTTTGTCAACGTTGTGAAGGCTTTGAAATGGTGGCGGATAGCGCAACACGAAGAACCGAAGCATCCCAAGGGATTCCCTCTTGAGCGTCTCATAGGTGAATGTTGTCCTGATGCAATAACTTCTGTTGCCCAGGGAATCGTGTTGACGTTGGAGACGATCTGCTCGAACTACCAATATCTCATAGGAATCGGCGCCAAACCCAAGTTACCTGATTACGGAGTACCGTCGCACGACGTGTTCGCACGGATTTCGGCGGATGATTTTGCAAAATTTCATGAGCAGGTCTGTGCCGACGCAAAATTGGCCCGACGCGCATTAGATTCGACCGAGAGAGTTGAAAGCGGTAATCTTTGGCGCGAATTGCTCTGCAGTAAGTTTCCGAAGCCTCCCGAAGGTGGTTCAACAAAGAAAGGTGGATTCACACCGCCCCAGGGACCAGCCATCCCCGGCAGCGGCCGATTCGCGTGAGCGCCGAACATCCATCGATGCCGAACACCTTGCGAGTCGGCATCAACGTCCTCTCAAGTGTTTCGGGTTGCTTCGTTCTCTCCGAGCCACAATACGACCCCTCGGTATCGGCGTGGTTATTGCCTATCGAGCTCGAAATAAAGGGAGCGTCAGATTTCGTAGCAAAGAGAACTGCTTGGATTATACATATTTCCAACGCCTATCCGCTTGGGATTGTCAACTTCTTTCCAGCGAGTGAGAGCGGACTTACTACTACATTTCCGCATCAAGAGCGAAACACCGAATACGTTCCTAAGCGCTCTTGGCGCTCAGGGAAGCTCTGCCTAGATTCGCCCTTTCGATGGGCACGTCTAGTTCAGGAAAATCGTGAACCGTTGGGCGAGGCGGAACTCAGACTGGCTTGGCACGCGGAGCGGGCGCTCGATTGGTTGACTGCGGCCGTGAGAGGCGATCTTTTAGCTCCGGGCGATCCCTTCGAGATTCCGAAGACTCCGACATCAATTGAAGCCGCGTCTGGACGGCGGTTGGTTCACGACGAATCGACACTTAGTTATCCGTTGTGGGAAGGAAGAGGTGGGCTGGGGTTTGCACAATTCGCAGAACTCGAAGGCATCAGCAGCTCTCTCATCATTGAGTCATATAGCGACCTGGCGAAGTCGGTGGTGAGGAACTGGGGCGACGGACGACCAGTGCGGCAGAATGTATCGAGCGAACTAGTCGGATTTTGGTGGCTGTGGCCGGGCACAATCGCGCTGCCTCCTTGGGAATCTCCATCAACCTGGGGTGATCTCCGGAAAATCGGACAGATGCTACATGTGGAAGTCGATCGTATCTTACGAGATATCGCGCGTCGAGTAAGAGGTAAGTCCGCGCCTGCAGTACTTCTGCTAGGTTATCCGATAGCTCAGCGCG